>JAURYZ010000267.1 GCA_030653635.1 Coriobacteriia bacterium
CAAGCGCCAGGATTCCAATAGACGTCGCCACCGCAGTTGACACCGTTGACGTATCTCGCTGCGGCGAACAGTAGGTCCGACAAGCGGTTGATGAACGCGAGGACGTGTTCATCGACAGGCTCGGCGTTCGCCAAGTCGAGCACGCGTCTCTCTGCCCTGCGAGCGACTGTACGTGCGACGTGGAGTCTGGCGCTTTGCTCACAACCGCCCGGCAGTACGAAGCCGCCAAGGGCGCTCGTCGCGGCCGTCAACTGATCGATCTGGTTCTCGAGCTCCGTGACGTCTTCTGCGCTGATGCGCGGGGTGCTCTCGGTTCTTGAGTCTGTGGGCGTGGCTAGCGCGCCCGAGCAGTTGAACAGGCGGTGCTGGGCAAAGTCCAGCATACGATCCAAATCGGTCTCCTCGGCCATACTCAGATCGAGGGCAGCTCGAGCCAGTCCGATAGCCGAGTTTGCCTCATCCATACTGCCATACGCCTCGACTCGGACGCTGTTCTTGGCCACTCGTGAGCCTCCGACCAGTGAGGTTTGTCCAAAATCGCCGCCCCGCGTGTAGAGCCTGTCGCTCATGAGTATCTCCTTGGTAGCCGACACGGTCACTATAGCTGACGGGGTACACTCCTTTGTGAGAAGCATTCCTGAAGACAGGGGAGAGTATGGGGCTGGGACTGATCGAAATCCTGATTCTGATTCTGGGCGTCGCGTTTCTGTTCGGTCCGGGCGCCCTTGTCGTGTGGTGGGTCATGACCCAATCACACGCAACGGATTCGGCTGCGGCAAACCCAAGCCAGCCCGCCCGCGATCCTGCCGCCGAACTTGCGCGCGAGCGATACGCCAAAGGTGAGATCAATCGCGAGGAGTTCGAGGAGATCAAGAGCACCTTGGGCCTGTGAGCGAGGTGCGTCAGTCCAGTTCGCGCAGTCGCATCCTTAGCACGCCGAGGAGCCCCTCTTCGGGTGTCGCTCCGTTCGCATCTGTGACCCTGAATACGTCGTCGGCGGTTTTGTGGCGCGTGGTGGCGGTCACCGATCGGATCTCTAGGCCGCTATCGGCCATGGCGCGAGTCACGTCATAGAGCAGCCCGACCCTATCGGTCGCTCGTATGCGTATGCTTGTCGCATACTGGTCGCTGGGTAGCACGTCCACGCGATCGACGCCGACCGACTCGTCGCGGTAGTGGCGGCGGCGCTCGGCAAGCCTCACGCTGATGGAGAGTCGCCCGCGAAGTGCCGCATCCAACAATCTGTTGAATCGTGCCCAGGTGTCCGTACTCAAGGGCGCGAGGGTGGCCGAGCGCACGGTGAAGGTGTCGAGTGCCACTCCTGAGCGGGTGCCAATGGCTTCGACGGACAGGATATCGAGTCCGGCCAAGGCAAGCACGCCGGTCAGAATCGCCAACAGTCCGTGCCTATCTCGTGTGGCGACGGTCACTTGTGACGTGTTCGCGAGCGGACCTGTATCGATGCGCACCGTGTGTGCGCCCGGTGCACGATTCGCCACCAGCTCGGATACCAGTTCTGCGTGCTCAAGCACCTGAACCACTTTGCGATCTGCTAGGTAGCGCAACGGCGCGTCCTTCACGAAGCCTTTGGAGTCGTGGGCCTCATCAGGCAGCTCGGCAAGGGCGGCCGCACGCACGAGCTTGGCGGAAGCCACGATTCCCGCGCCGTCTACGTCGGGCGACAGCGCGCTGTCCAAGCGGGTCACAAGTTTGCCCATCAGCGCTGCCGTCCACTCATTCCATGCACCTGGGCCCGTGGCGAGGCTGTCGGCGATGCTGAGCAGGTGTAGCGGAGGAAGGAGCTCCCGCTGGCCTAGACGGCCTGCAGCAAGCAGGACAGAATCCTCGTCGTCCAGATCTGCACGGGTGGCCGTTTCAATCAGCAGTAGGTGGAGCCGCACCAAGGTCCCGACGCTTTCAGCATCTCTGGGGCTGAGCCCCAAGCGAGAAGCGGTCAAAGCGGCCTGCTCCTCACCGCGCAGCGCGTGATTTGGCCCAGGGATGCACTTGCCAAAATCGTGCATGAGCGCCGCGGTCACCGCGACCCTGAGATCCGTGAGCGCCGAAGCAGAGCGCGCGGCGATAGGGCCCGCATCGATGCTATGACCGATTTCGCTTATGACGCATGCTGCTTTCAGACAGTGCGCTCCGACCGTGAGAGTGTGTGCAAGCCCAGGTCGGCGTAGAGTCATAAGCTCGGCCATGCCGGGCGCAATTACTTCCATAAACCCTGCCCATGCGAGTTCCTGAAGGGCCTCCACACTCTGCTCGCCTGCACGTACCAGTTTGAACAGCGTGTCGGGATTCAGCGGCTGCTCTTGAGTCGTTTCGCTCCCACAAGTGCGCCGTCGAACAGCGAGAAGCAAATGGTGTGTGTCAGCCAGCGCCGCCTGTAGCTGGCCAAGGTCCAACGTCGACTCCTCGGCGGATTCGAGACTCAAGTGCGGGCCGGCATCGGCGCGCTGAAGCTCCCATCGCGCTGCGGTGGTAAGCTCGGCGGCCCGCGCAAGTCGTTCGTACTCCTCGGGGCTCAGGATCTCGAGATCCACCAGTGATGAGGGCTCGCGTTGAGGCCGCCCGCTCAGAAGCGCGGCGGTCCATGTCAGTTCGTCGAAGTCGCGACGACCGCCAGCGCCGTCCTTTAGGTTTGGTTCCAGAAGGTAAGGAGAGCCCGGGCGAGGACGATTGCGAAGCTGGGAGAGGACGGTCTTGGCGCGTTTGCCGGCCTTATTGGCGCACTCACCCAGAACCTCGAGCCCGAGAGTCTCGTCGCCCGCGATCACCCTGCCGGTAAGGGTCGCGGTGAGAGTCGTGAGGTCCTCTCGCACCGCACGCGCCTGATCTCGCTTGTTCCGCACTTGATGGCCAACCTTGAACCCGGCGTCCCACAGTGGATAGAGCAGCGCCTCAACGAAGGGCTTCAAGCTTCCCACAGGAGCGTCGCCCACGACCAGCAGGTCGAGATCTGATGAGGGCAGAAGTGCACCGGACCCATAGCCGCCAAGAGCGATGAGAACCCAGCGAGTCTTGCGGTTGATGAGGTGGGAGGAGTCCTGTGCAAGCGCGCACAGTGCCTCATCGGTCATGCACGCGAGACGCCGCGCCGAGTCGATGCTCGGCGCGGCGGTCTTTAAAAACGCCTCTCGCTGTGAGAGGTAGCGATCCATGGGCTAGAGTGCCTCGGGTCCGCGCTCACCTGTGCGGATGCGCACGGCACCCTCGCAGTCGTACGTGAAGACTTTGCCGTCACCGATCTTTCCCGTGCGTGCGGTTTCGATGATCGCGTCTTCGACGGCCCCGACTAGATCGTCGTTCACGATGATCTCGATCTTGACCTTAGGTCGAAAGTCGACGGTGTACTCGGCACCTCGGTAGACCTCGGTGTGGCCTTTCTGTCGACCGTAACCCTTGACTTCGTACGCGGTCAGCCCTGCGACCCCGATGGAGTTGAGGGCCTCTTTGACGTCTTCAAGCTTGTGGGGCTTGATGATCGCTTCGATCTTCTTCATTCTCTGCCTCCGTCTGGACTGAGCGGTTGCTTAACGTCGCGCCCGTCTTCCTCTGACATAGTCTATGCAATGGTCTCGGTCATGACGAAGTCGGGATACGCGCGGTTCCCGTGCTCGCCGATGTCAAGGCCCTCCATCTCTTCTTCCTCGGTGACGCGCACGCCAATCGTGAGTTTGATCGCGTACCAGACTGCTAGCGAGACGGTGAACACCGCTGCGCCGACGGCTGCAATCCCGATGAACTGGTTCATGAGCAGGCCTGCGCCACCACCGAACAGCAAGCCGTCGCCGGTCGTGCCTGGCATGAACTTGTCCTGCGCGAACAGACCGACAGCCAGTGTGCCGAAGATGCCGCCCATACCGTGGACCGCGATCGCGCCGACCGGATCGTCGATCTTGAACTTGTCTAGGGCCAGAACACCGTAGACAACCATGGCGCCGGCGATGGCACCGATGATCAAAGAGCTCTCAACGCTCACAAAAGCGCAGGAAGCAGTGATGCCTACGAGTCCCGCGAGAGCGCCATTGATGGTCATTCCGATGTCAGGCTTGCCAAGGAGCTTCCATGCGATGGCTGTCGCGGCAAGTGCGCCGGCTGCAGCTGCGACATTGGTTGTCACGATGATGCGGGAGATGGCCTCAGGATCGGCGGCCATGGTGCTGCCGGGATTGAATCCAAACCACCCGAACCACAAGATGAGGCAACCAGTCATCGCCGAGGTCATGTTGTGTCCCGGAATGGCACGGACGCTGCCATCTTTGCCGTACTTGCCGATACGCGGTCCGAGTACGAGCACTCCGGCCAGTGCGGCCCAGGCGCCTACCGAGTGCACGACAGTCGAGCCCGCGAAGTCCCAAAAGCCCAGCTGTGCAAGCCAGCCGCCACCCCAGATCCAGTGCCCGACGATTGGGTAGATAAAGGCCACAAGGATCGCCGAGAACACGATAAACGAAATGTACTTGATCCTCTCGGCCACGGCACCAGAGACGATCGTGGCCGCGGTTCCCGCGAAGACGAGCTGGAAGAAGAACTTGGCCAGAAGCGGAACCCCCGTCCAGTTCAGTGCCGAGTATACGCCCGAGTAGGCTTCACCGACTGCGGGGCTGTTGTCCGCCCCGCCGATGAAGAAGAGTCCCTTGAGGCCCATGAAGGCGTTGCCGTCGCCGTACATGAGACCCCAGCCAACAATGAGAAACGCCAAGGTGGCCACGGCGAACACCACGAAGTTCTTCGAGATGATGTTCACAGTGTTCTTTGCCCGAGCAAAACCGGACTCTACCAATGCGAATCCCAGGTTCATGAAGAACACCAGCATGGCCGCGACCAGCACCCACACTGTGTCCAACGCGATCTTCCAGTCCACGCGATTCCTCCTATTCCATTTCCGGCGCGCACAACCGCTCCGGATCTTTGGCAGCTCCCGTACGTGTCCCGCTCTGAGGCGGTGTCGACGCCAGGGGCTGCAATCTGCCTGAAACGAACACTAGGGGAGGTGTGTTTCGAGTTCGTTACGGGCGCGTGAACAGTTCGGGGGTAGAATGAAGACTTGCCCTGATTCGGCCAGAACGCGCAAAGGCAGGTCACTCCAGTGTCACTCGAGTACATAAGCATTCGCGGCGCACGCGAACACAATCTCAAAGGCTTCGACGTCGACATCCCCCGTGATCAGCTGGTGGTCATCACCGGCCTGTCCGGTTCAGGCAAGTCCTCTTTGGCATTCGACACGATCTATGCCGAGGGGCAGCGTCGCTACGTTGAGTCGCTGTCTGCATATGCACGGCAGTTCCTCGGCCAGATGGATAAGCCTGACGTCGATCACATCGAGGGCCTGTCTCCGGCGGTGTCGATCGACCAGAAGACCACGAGTCGCAACCCACGCTCCACTGTGGGAACCGTCACCGAGATATATGACTACATGCGCCTGCTATTCGCGCGTGTCGGCATCCCGCACTGTCCGATATGCGGGCGTCCAATCCAGCGCCAGACCAGCGACCAGATCGTCGACAGGGTCATGGAGATGCCTGTGGGAACGAAGTTCCAGGTCTTGGCTCCGATCGTGCGCGGTCGCAAGGGCGAGCACGGCAAGCTGTTCGATGACCTTAAGCGAGAGGGTTTCGCGCGCGTTCGCGTCGATCGTGAGATGCGGACACTGGACGAGCAGATCGAGCTCGACAAGAAGTACAAGCACGATATCGAGGTGGTCGTCGACCGACTTGTGATGAAAGACACGGTCCGTTCCCGGCTGGCCGACAGCGTCGAGACTGCGCTTCGGCTGGCGGCGGGCACCGCGCTTGTGGCAGTCGTGGATGGCGAGGAGACCGCATTCTCGCAGGCGCTGGCATGCCCGGTGCACGGTGTGTCGATGGACGAGCTGGCCCCGCGCGACTTCTCCTTCAACAGCCCGTACGGAGCGTGCCCGGATTGCGTGGGTCTCGGCTCACGACTGGAGGCCGATCCCGATCTGGTGGTGCCCGACGACTCGCTATCGCTTGCGAAAGGCGCAATCAAGCCGTTCTCGGGCGGCATGAACTACTATCCGCAGCTTGTGGCCGCCGCCGCGAAGCATCTTGGTGTCGACGTGAACACCCCATGGGACGAGCTGCCCGCCAAGGCGCGAAAGTCACTGCTCGATGGCTTGGGCGACACCCGGATACGAGTTGACTATCTCACCCGCGACGGACGTGAGACGCACTGGTCATCAAGGTACGAGGGCGCACTCACGAGCGTGATGAGGCGCCACGAGGAGACGGAGTCCGACGCGAGTCGCGACAAGCTGGAGGAGTACATGGCCGTCACCCCCTGCAAGAGCTGTGGCGGCGCACGCCTGAAGCCCTCGATTCTTGCCGTCACGTTCGGCGGAAAGAATGTCCACGAAGTCACGACGCTTTCTGCCAAGGACTCACTTGCGTTCTTCGAGGCGGTTGAGCTGACCGAGCGCGAAGAAGCCATAGCACGTCGCGTAATCAAGGAGATCGTTGAGCGGCTTCGGTTCTTGGTCGATGTTGGCCTAGACTACCTCACGCTCCAGCGGGGCACGGCGACCCTGTCCGGGGGCGAGGCTCAGCGTATTCGACTCGCTACTCAGATCGGCAGCGGGCTCATGGGCGTGCTGTACATCCTCGATGAGCCTTCCATCGG
>JAURYZ010000275.1 GCA_030653635.1 Coriobacteriia bacterium
CAAGAAGAACGCCGTCGAGTACGAGCGAACAGCGACGCCTCACCCGAGCCGAAGCGGTCGAGCTTGAGGCACATGCTCGCCGCTTCCTCGCCTGGGCCATGCGTCAACTTCCCTGAGCGCGCCTGCGACCGCCGGGGTGTAGCCACCCTTGCACGCCATTTGCTCTCATCGGCATGAACCCGACATGAGAGGTGTGGCGCCATGGCTCGCTTCTATCGTCCGGCCGCACGCGTGCTGGTCGCTGCCGTGCTGCTCGTGGCGCTGCCGCTTTCGGGCTGCACGCCTGTGGGTACTATCGATACCAACGAGCGCAGCGTCGAGGTGACCACGACCATACGTGAACCGGAAGGTGAGGGCATGGCTACCATCTACATTGCAGGCGGCTGTTTCTGGGGCGTCGAGAAGTACATGTCGCTGATCAACGGCGTGGCCGACGCGGAGTCAGGCTACGCGAACGGCACCATCGAGTCGCCCACCTATGAAGACGTGACCACCGGCAACTCCGGCTACACCGAGACGGTGCGCGTCGAGTACGACCCCAAGGTGGCGCCGCTTTCGTTCCTTCTGGACCTCTTCTACAAGGCTATCGATCCCACCACCATGAACCGCCAAGGCAACGACGTGGGCTCCAACTACCGCAGCGGCATCTACTACACCGACCCCGCCGACCGCGCGATCATCGAGGCCTCGCTCGCCAAGCTGCAGAAGAGCTACGACGCCCCGATCGCCATCGAGGTCAAACCCCTCAAGAGCTACACACCTGCCGAGGAGTACCATCAGGACTACCTCGAGAAGAACCCCGGAGGGTACTGCCACATCACCCCCGGCCTGTTCGATTCTGCGGCGAAGGCTCGGCCGGAGTAGGGACCGAATCCCCGGACCCATGCTTGCGCTCGCGTTGCGTACGGTCGTACCATGAGTACGACCACTGAGTACGACCGCCGAGGAGCCCGCTCTGGCCGTGGAGAAGTTCTCAATCTCGCTTCCCGAGGAACTCGTGAGCGATCTGGATGCGCTCGCGGACGCCAACGGGCTCACCCGCAGCGCGATGATCCGTGAAGCGACCGCCACGTATGTGGTGCAGCGCAAATCCGCCCAGTTCGAGGCGAAGCGACGCACGCGAATCGATGATGCGCTCGCCGGCCTCGATGTTGTCGCATCCCAGTGGGGTGACGATGATCACTCCGGACTCGAGTACCTCAGTGAGATCCGCGGTGAAGGCGCCTTGGGCGATCTGCCGCGCGGTCCGGAGGCGGCCGACGATGAGTGAGCGCGAGCTCGTGGTGCTCGACTCGTCGGTAGGCGTGAAATGGATCAAGCCCGAGGTCGGCCGCGACCAGGCGATGCAGCTACTGGCAGATCACCGCGATGCCCGCATCCGAATCGTGGTGCCATCCCACTTCATCCACGAGGTAGTATCCGTTGCCGTTCGCCGAGGAGGCCCCGAACTCGGGGGCCAAGTCTGGGAGCTGCTCGCGGCGCTCGATCTGACGGTCGTGGGACTGGATGCGACTGTCGCTCACTCGGCGTTTGACCAGTGCAGGCTTCTGGGGTGCAGCTTCTACGATGCGCTTGCGCCAGCACTGGCCGAGCGGATCGGTGCCACGCTGTGGTCAGCGGATGTGGGAGCGCATGCGGGGTTCGAGGGAGTGCAGGTGGTGGGGTAGGGGGCGTGCGCGCTCGTCCGAGATGCTCCTGACAACCCTTACTGGCTCGACGCCATAGTTAGGTTTAGCGCATAACCCTTACTGAGGAGGATCGACGGACTACCGCAGTTCCGGGTGCTGAGCATCGAGCCAGTCGAGTACCTCACGCCGAAATTCAAGCGTGTCCTGAAGTAGCTCGAGTAGGTCCGCCTTCGACGCAACCCCGACGCGGTCGTAGTCAGCTTCGTTCCGTGCCCTGCGACAGGAGTCGAGGTATCGCTTCCTGTCGGATTGCTCCGGTCCCATGAATTCGGTCAAGAGCGCGATCGACTTCCAGTGATGTCCTCCGGCACTCGATGCGGTACGGTAGCCGCTCGCTCGCATGACTACGGTGACCAGCTGAAGTGCCGCGCTGTATGCAGTGGCGAATCGTCGGTCTACCGAGACCGCTGCGACATTTGCGTCCGACAAATCTCGGTCGGCGATCGCGAGAAGGTGCAGGATCTCCTTGCGCTGGGGCGCGTGGGATTTGACCGAGCCGTCAGCGAGCCAGGCGCTCAAGCTCAAGCTCATCACCAACCAACCACAGCTTGGGGCCCGATAGGACGTTGAGAACAAAAGGGTTGCCCTCCGCGATGCCTGCGGCGAGCGTCTCTCTCGAATAGGGTGTGATGTTGAGCTCCCTGCCCAATGTGTCTTCTGCATCGCCTAAGCCAAGCGCGAGCATCTTCCTGGTCGCACTTCCCACAACAAACAGATCGACATCGCTCTGGACTCTGATCTCACCTGAGGCGACCGAGCCGTACACAAACGCCAGATCTATTGAGTCCGCCAACGGCTCGAGTGCAGCACGTAAGACATCTGCTAGTGCGAAAGTCCTGAGGAAGAGCGTCTGCAGACTCGCGAATGCGGGGTTCGTCTTCACGGCACTGTAGTACACCTGCCGACCATCCCGCCTGATGCTGACGAGGTCAGCGGAGACGAGCTTGTCCAGCGCCAGTTGAATAGGGCGCAGGTTCCCTCCGGTGCGCCGCACGAGTTCCTGCTGGTAGAACGAATCGTCGGGATTCGTCAGAAATGCCGTCAGCAGTTGTACGACGGATCGCGATGAGAAGATGGACTCAAGTGGATTGCTTATACTCATACAGTGAGTAATAACACTCATTACATGAGTATGTCCAGCGTCGATCGGTGGAATGCGACAGTGGGTGGTCATGCTTCAGGGTAGCGCCGACAGTCTTGCCGAGGTCTAACCTGGATCCATGAACTGTTGGCGTCACGCCTGAACAATTGTGGGTTCGAGCGAGAGCGGCTGGCCGACGAGCAACTTCTGGCGCGGCCCCACGTTGGTCACCTCGCGGCGATAGTGTCGTCCGTCGTCACACACGACGACCGGTTTCCCAAGTATGCGTTCCGCCATCGCGGGGTCGACTTCCGGCACAGAGCAGGCCACGATCCGCTCTGCGCCGCCGGAGACCTCAGCATATGCGCCTGGAAGTGCGAGTCCCGAGCAGAGTGCCCTCTTCAGCGCTTCTCGTCCAACTGCACTGCCGTCGGTCGCTGCCAATCCGAGCTTGAGGCCCCCGGCCGTCGTTTTGAAGCAAAGGAAGGCGATGACCTCGTGCTCCGCATCAACGATCACGAGCCATCTGTTGAACTCAAGGAGAGCGTCCGGTGTCGGCGCATTGAGCACGGCATCGAATCGACTGTACGTGTCGCGGTACAACCGATGAATGTCCCGGATTTCGTCACCCTCAAGGAAGTCTAACGGATCGATCTGCGCGTAGGGCCCTTCATCTTTGAGGAGCCATCCGAGGCTGTCGAGCCCGCCCGTTTCCACCCGCGCGACCAAGAATAGAGCAGCATTCACCTCGACGCGCCTTCGCGATCAACTACTTCGCTGGAGGCGTCTTCAATCACATCATAGAAGCCCGATTCGCGGGCATCCGCGATGGTCTTTGCGAGGTTTGCTCGTTTGGTGAGTCGCTCGAGTGCCTCTGGATGACGCATTCGCTGCTGCAAGGCCTTCATCTCAGCATCGCGGAGCGGAAGCACGTCAATGCGCAGCAGCAATTCCAGATCCTCCATCGGGAGGACACTCAGTTCCCTTACTGCGGGCACCCTGAGATGCAAAGGCGCGTCCGGTAGTAGCTCCTCGACGACCAGGAATGCCAGCTTCTCGGCCTTGTTGCCGTGCTTCAGAATCGGTGCAAACCGGGTGTAGGACACGCAGGCCATACTCGGCTTGCCGCGTGGCCCAACCAACACGCTGTTCTCGGGACCTGCATCCACGTCCGATAGGAGCCGTGAGAAGTTGGCTCGAGCTTCAGCAACCATGAGTACCGGTTGAGGTGCGAGCCGATAGCTGGCCCGAGGCCCTGCAGAGTCCTGGTCCTCGCTATCGGCAGAAGCAAGCCCCGCCTCCAACGCGTTCACGGACTTTGCACTCCGTGTGTCAGCCACGTTATCGCCTCCCTGGTGATGTACGACTTGTACATAGTGTACAGTATGACAGTTAGAACAGGGCATGCGTCTGTGGAACTAGGTCTCTTGGTATTGGGCGGCAGCGCGCCGCTGGTGCAACCTAGCAGGCTGGGCAAGCCCCGGGGAGGGGACGCACTTGGCAACTACCGCGTACATCTACTTCGATGAAGCCGGGAACCTGGATTTCTCCCCGACGGGGAGCAGGTACTCCATCATGACGTGCGTGGTGAGCGCCAGGCCCTTTGCTGCCCATTGCGACCTTCTCGACATCAAGTACAACTGTCTCGAGGAGGGGCTCGACCTTGATCGCTTTCATGCGACGGAGGACAGGCAGGCGGTACGCGATCAGGTATTTTAGGTCATCGCCAAGCGCCTTGGAGACTTCGAGGTCTACGCGGTAATCATCCGCAAGAATCGTACGAATCCGTCACTGCGCGACGTGCGTACGTTCTACCCTCTTGCATTCGATTTGCTTACGAAATGCGCATGCCCTCGCTCCTTGTCGGGGTTTGCGCATGTGGTGGCGGTTACCGATCGCATTCCCGTCGCCAAGAAGCAGGGTGAGGTGAAGCAGGCGCTCAAGAGAGCGTTCAAGAAGAACCTGGGAGGACGCACCTACGCGCTCTTCCATCATGAATCGCGCAGCGACTTGAACCTGCAAATCGCTGACTACTTCTGCTGGGCAATTCAGAGAAAGTGGGAAGGCGATGACGATCGATCGTACGTACTGATTGAGCAGGCGATTTGTGGTGAGGGTGACCCCTTTGAGTACGACGATCAGGAGTACTACTAGGGTCGGTAAAATGACCACCCCAGCTATCCCTTTCGGGAAGAGCCCCCTGGGCTCTTTCGCTGGGGTGGAACGTTTACAAGTTCATTCTACCGCTTGTTGGCGCGAAACCAACGAGTTGCGGCGGGCCAGCGTGTAGGCCACAACGCAATATTCTCGACAGTGTCGAGAATATCTCCACATCGGCACAGAGCTGAGCCGACTTGATCATTTGGAAGATGTTCAGCTGTCACCGGTAACCGCGACCTGCTCACCGGCTCAGGTCGCAATCCAGACGAAGCCGAGGAACTCCTGGACTGGATGAAAAGGAACAAGAGTGTCTGGAGAGCTTAGCCAGGAGTATGTTGTGGCGCGCTGGTGACGTACTTATCCAGCTGCCTTGACGATTCCCTGCCGAGGAGGTCCGCTCTACCACTCGGGGTAGTCACCCGGCGCCGCAGATGGCCGCTTCTGCAGGTTCATGGCCTTCCATTCGGCAGCTGGGCTCACCTCAGCTCGCCGAAGAACCTCCGGCCAATGCGAGAACAACAGCTGAGGGGTGTACTGCGACTCTTTGTCGAGTTGACGCAGGTACTCCACCTCCTCGTCCTCGATGGGTGTCACGTGGTCATCGACGTATAGACTCGCGGCCTTCATCATGTCGCCCAGAGTTGGGCGATCATGCGCTTGCAGAACTGGGTACAGATCGCGCTCGATGTCACCCTGACGTCCCGAGAACTTCTCGACCACGGATCCGTCGATCCGGCAGGGAAACGGCATTGACAACGAGGCGTAGTAGAGACGCACGCGACGTTGAAGCCGATAGAGCTCGGGATCTCCGTAGGCCATCTTCATCGGCAACTCAGCCGCTTGGATGCGCTAGATGTCGTAGAGGTCCCGGACCGCCAGGCGGTCGAACAAGGCTTTCGTCTTGCCCGCCACAAGTTCAGGCAGAGCGAGTGTTGTCACAGTCGTCTCCGGCGAGCAGCTGGTACAGACCGCGGCTTC
>JAURYZ010000276.1 GCA_030653635.1 Coriobacteriia bacterium
TAGGTTTGCCCCCGGAGCTGATTGCCTTCGACGCTCTTACTCAAAGCGAGCTCGCATTCGTACATGAGGCTTACCCTTCTTTCGAGGCCAAGGTCAGCGAGGCACTGCGCTTCACCGACTTCGAAGGGCCTCTCATGACCAGCTCGCTCAGAGCCTCTCTGGAGCGCGCAGGCCACGACTTCGAGACGCACGAAGAGCATCTCGAGTTGGTGCGCAGAATGCGCATCGCACTTGACGAGAGCGATACCACACAACTGACGGACCTAGTGTCCCGCGCGGCTATTCTTAGACGGTTTCTCGGCTGATCGAATTCGGACCCTACTTCTCGGTCGAACCGAAGCCTGCCTCAAACGAGCCTGCCGCGCCTCGCTGTCAGAAGCGTTCGCGTCGGCGTGACGATCGCGTCGACCGGTTCATCGTGGGCCTGCGTGGGGACCGCTTCGACCAGCTGCTCATCGAATGCCAAGGCGATGCGGTACGCACCCGGCATCCCGGCCAGCAAGCGGTCGTAGTACCCGCCGCCGAATCCCAGTCTTGCGCCGGTCGCGTCGAAGGCGACTCCCGGAACGATCACGAGATCGACCCCGTCGCCCGAGACCTGAGCTGCCGTCACCTGGGGCTGGCGTAGTCCGAACGGGCCGTTCTCAAGCTCGACGCAGAGCGAGCACGAGTGCAACGTGAGCGAGTCCGCGCTAGCGATTCTGGGCAGGCAGATCTCGATGCCCGCCTTGCGCAGGGTCGCGAGCAGCAAAGCGGGGTCGAGCTCCTCGGGGGCGGCAGCGAAGCCGAGAGCCCGGGTCGCGCATGCGAGTTCGGGCAACTCGAAGGCGCGCTTGCATGCGGCTGCAGAAAGCGCGGCACGCGCGTCATTGGGGATGGACTGGCGCGCAGCTCTCGCAATCGCGCGGATCTTCGACTTGTCGGCTGAGTCGCTCATGCTCAGAGCCCGAAAAGGGTCATGAATAGCAACGCGGCGGTCAGTGCAATGACCACAAGGATCGTCGCCCAAGACATGATGTTGTAGATTGGTCCGTTGGCGTAGCGGCCCATGATGTGGCGATCGTTGGCGATGCCCATCATGAAGATGAGCAGGAACGGCAGAAGCACGCCATTGATGGCCTGCGAGAACACCATAATCGTGATCAGGTCGAGTCTGGGCAGCAGGATGACCGCCGCACCGAAAGCGATGACGAACGTGTAGATGCCGTTGAAGGCCGGCGCTTCGGACCAGGAGCGATCGATGCCCGTTTCCCACCCGAACGCCTCGCAAATCGCGTAGGCCGCTGTCAGCGGTAGGACGCACGCGGCGAGTACCGAAGCCGAAAGCAGGCCGATAGCGAACAGCGTTTGAGCATACGAGCCGGCGATCGGAGCCAGAGCGGAGGCGGCCTGCGCGGCGTCGGTGACGGCGATGCCGGCCGGGAACAACACGGTGCCTGTCGTGACGATGATAAACCAGGCGATGATGTTGGCCAGTACGGCTCCAACAATCACGTCAACGCGCTGGAACGCCAGTTCCTTTACGTTCACGCCCTTGTCGACCATGTTCGATTGCACAAAGAACTGCATCCATGGCGCAATAGTCGTACCCACCGTCGCAATCACCAGCACGATGAACGGGCGGGAGAACGTGAACTTGGGAATCACCGTCGCACGCGCGACTTCGGCCCAGTCAGGCTTGGCCATCACCGCTGCGAAGACGTAGGCCACGAACACCGCCGAGAGTGCAAGCAACACCTTCTCGACGTTGCGATACGAGCCGCGTACCACGAGCAGCCAAACGATGACGGCGCCGACGGGCACCGCGATGTACTTGGATATGCCGAAGAGTTCCATCGAAGCCGCGATGCCCGCGAACTCCGCGACGCTTGTGGCGGCGTTGGAGACCAGAAGCGCGATCATGGCGAGGAGCGTGAGCCTGACTCCATACCGCTCGCGGATAAGCGCCGCGAATCCCTTGCCGGTCACAGCCCCCATGCGGGCAGCGGTCTCTTGCACGATGACCAGCGAGAACGTCATCACAAAGATCATCCACAGGGTGTCGTAGCCAAAGCTCGCACCCGCGACCGAATAGGTGGATATTCCACCAGAGTCATTGCCCGCCGAAGCCGCAATCAGCCCAGGCCCTAAGACGGACATCAGTATGACAAGCCGCCTGCGCTTCTTGTTGTTCTCGGGGGCGCTCACAGCGGTCCCGGGGCCCTAAAGGCGCACGAGATCGTGCAGCCGGGTGGCCAAAACGAGGTAGACAGTAAGCCCTATGGCCGCAAAACCAGTGGAGATGAGAGCCGTTGGAGCACGCCATCCAGCGCCGTCACCTCGCAAGGCGATCACGGGAACTACAGCGCCCAAAGCGGTCATCACGATGACGGTAAGTGCGACCGAGGAACTTACAGCCACGATCGTGTCCAGGGGTACGGAGGCAAGCTCGAGCAGAGCCACGGAGATAAGGCCGCTGATGGCACCTAGCCCCAACCCTGCGAGCATGTCGATGGTGAGCTGGCGACCGAAACCGGGGCGCTCTTCGGGGTCGCCCGCTTCGATGAGCACGGCCAAAGAGTGGCTCGATATCTCCTCGGAAAGGCGAAGGACGAGCGGGATGAAGAACACGACCGGCACGAAGCTCGCCAGAGCCTCGGAGAAGGCCGATAGCACGAGCGCCGCGCCTACGCCAAGCACGAGCCACACGATGAGCCAGCCGCTCTTTTTCCCGAGCCAGCTCCACGCGCCAGCGTCAAGTTTGCGCATCGAGCCGGTGGCCAGCGCGAGGTCCTCGGCGGATTCCTCTTCTAGAACATCCAAAGCGTCGTCGACGGTGACGATGCCGAGCAGCTTGCCGGTCTCGTCGATGACCGGTAAAGCGAGCAGGCCGTACTTGCTCATGGTCTCGGCGACGTCTTCTTGGTCATCGTCGGCATCAGCCGTGATCAGATCGCGTCGGACAATCTCGCTCACGAGCACATCGGGCTCGGACACGATAAGGTCGCGAAGTGAGATCACGCCCTCGAGGTGCTGGTCACCCTCCACCACATATATGTAGTAAATGCTCTCGTGCTCGGCCGCCTCGCCTCGCAGAAACTCGATGACCTGGTGGATGCTCATCTGCTCGGTGACGGTGGTGACCTCAGGCGTCATGATTCCGCCCGCGGTCTTTTCCTTGTAACCGAGGAGCGAACGGATCGCACTGGCCTCTCGTACACCCATGAGGCGCAGGAGCATCTCGGCCTTGTCATAGGGCAGATCGCCGATGACGTCGGCCGCATCGTCCGGATCCATCATGCCGAGGATGTCGGATGCGCGCTGGTTGGCCAGGTCGTCGATGACGTCTGCCTGGAACTCATCCTCGAGCTCAGAGATCGCCTCGGCGGCCTGGTTGTTGTCGAGGTGCTCGAAGACTTTGGCGCGCTGAGTCGCCGAGAGCTTCTCAAGGATGTCCGCGACATCGGCGGGGTGCAGCTCGTGGAGGCGCTTGTGGGTCACGGACAGCTGTACGTGGGACAGGTCCCGGTCGAGCAGGTCCATGTAGTTCCACGCGATCAGGTTCTCGGACAGCTCGCTGCCGACAACACGCCAGAGACTCTCGGCCATACGTTCCAGCACGGGGGAGATGCCGCGCAGAATGCCGCGGGTGCCGACCTCGGCGCCCAACAGACGCATCTGATTGCGGGATTCGGAGAGTTTCAGGTCGTTTACGCGCACGACCTTCATGCCATGCGTGTCGACGATCTGCTTGTTGAGCAGGTCGCGATGGAGCAACACCTCGTCGGGCTGC
>JAURYZ010000296.1 GCA_030653635.1 Coriobacteriia bacterium
GAACCGTGACATGGGGATCGATGAGTCCGGTCGGGCGGATGATCTGCTCAACGACCTGATCGGAGATTCCCAGCTCGTAGGGTCCAGGGGTTGCCGAGACATAGATGACTTGCGGAACACGACTCACGAACTCGTCGAAACGCAGCGGCCGATTGTCCAATGCGCTCGGTAGGCGGAAGCCATGCTCGACCAAATTGAGCTTGCGGCTGCGATCGCCCTCGTGCATTCCGCGGATCTGCGGCAAGGTTACATGACTCTCGTCGATGATGCACAGAAAGTCGTCGGGAAAGTAGTCGATCAGGCAGTTGGGCGGCTCTCCGGGCTGCCGACCGTCCAAGTGCCGCGAGTAGTTCTCGATGCCGCTGCAAAAGCCCATCGTCTCGAGCATCTCCAGATCGTAGTTCGTGCGCATCTCTAGACGCTGAGCCTCGAGCAACTTGCCCTCGGACCTGAACTGAGCCAAACGCGCAGTGAGCTCCTGCTGGATCGTGCCCAGCGCAGTGTTCAACTTGTCGGGCGCCGTCACGTAGTGCGTCGCCGGCCACACCGGCAACCACTTGAACTGATTGAGGACCTCGCCTGTCACCTGATCGATTTCCGAGATCGATTCAAGCGTATCGCCGAAGAGTTCGACTCGCACCGGATGGTCGGCATACGGAGGAAAGACATCGACAACATCGCCTCGAACGCGGAAGGCCCCACGAGCCAACTCGTAGTCGTTACGGTCGTACTGAATCTCAATAAGATCGCGGATCAGTCGCTCGCGATCGTACTCCTCGCCTACTGTAAGAAAGGCCGCCATGCCGGCGTAGTCCTCGGGAGAACCGATGCCGTAGATGCAGCTCACACTCGCCACAACGACTACGTCGCGCCTTGAGAGCAGTGCGGCCGTAGCTGCATGACGGAGCTTCTCGACCTCTTCGTTAATCGAGGAGTCCTTCTCGATGAAGGTGTCGGTAGTGGCCATATAGGCCTCAGGTTGGTAGTAATCGTAGTAAGAGACGAAGTACACGACCGCGTTGTGTGGCATAAAGTCTCGCAGCTCTGACGCGAGCTGGGCCGCCAAGGTCTTGTTCGGAGCCATGATGAGCGTGGGACGTTGGACTGCCTCGATGGTCTTGGCAATGGTAAAAGTCTTACCAGATCCGGTAACACCTAGCAGCGTTTGGTGACCCAGCTGCCGCTCGATACCGTCGGTGAGCAGCGTAATCGCTACCGGCTGGTCTCCGGCCGGTTCGAAATCCGAAACGATGCTAAAGGGTCTGCCTTCGAAATGCTTCTCGTCGTCACCGCCGGCGGATTCGCCTGCCCGCTCCTGGCTCATCGACTCACTCCATTCGGAAAGACGTCCGGGTACAAGCGCTCGTACACGTCACGCGCACGCATGACCCGCAGCACGTAGTGTCGTGTTTCCGGGAACTCGATGTTCTCTCTGATATCGCCGCCGGGCTCGACCCACTGGTCAACGTTGCCGATCCCCGCATTGTAGGCCGCAATCGCAGTCTCCATCTCATGGTAGCGCTCCACGAGATAGCGGATGTATGCGACACCAAACTCGATGTTGACCGTGGGATCAGACAGATCGTCGGGGTCGAATCGCTGATCGACAAGGCCCTCACGGCTCAGCTCTTGCGCTGTGGCGGGCAGAACCTGCATGAGCCCAACAGCTCCGGCCTTCGATACGATCTGAGGGCGCCACGCGCTTTCAGCATCGATAATGGCGGCCACGACATACGGGTTGAGGTCGTGGCGGGACGCCGATTCAGCGACCGCGACTCGATACTGGGCAGGCATCGGGTAGTACAAGCGCTGCCAGAACGCGGGTCCACGAAGGAAGAGCCACGAGAGCAGCGCCAGTCCCGCTACAGCGGCGATGACCGCAATCCGCACGACGACCACGAGGCGGTCACGCGTCAAGCGGTGCCACCTCGTCCCAATAAGCCGCCAACTTGCAAAGGAGCTCCTTGCGAGTGCCCGTGTTCTTGATTACGTGTTGAGCTAGAACCGCGCGCTCTTCGTCTGTGGCCTGTCTTGCTATTCGCCTGCTCGCATCCAGTGTCTCGCGCCCAGCCTCAACGCAACGTCGCAAGCGCAGTTCGACTGGCGCTTCGATGGCAAGGACGGTATCGGCAACGTCGGCAAATATGGGCGCCTTGGCCAATAGCGGCACCTCTAGCACAACCACCCTCGGGGGCTGCTCGAGCAATCGCATGCTCGTGATGCCCTCAACTACCTCTCTGAGGACCACCGGATGCACCAGCTTGTTAAGAGCCGTCAGCGAGTCCTCATCCGAGAATACAATCTTGGCAAGGGCACTGCGGTCGACTGTTCCGTCCGGGCACAGGACTTCAGGACCAAATCGCTCGACTATACGATTGTAGGCCGGTCCGCCCGGCGCGATCACTTGATGCGCTATCTCATCCAAGTCGAGCACGATGGCTCCACGCGAGCGAAAGTACTCACTCGCTAACGACTTGCCCGCGCCTATCCCGCCGGTCACAGCAATCACGTACATCCCGGACGTCCCCTCTTAAGAAGTGCGGCCGAGCAGCGCTTATGCGCCGCCCGGCCTCACGATCAGTCGTTCGATGACGCCTGAGTGGATTCTACCCCTCGGAGTCGTCCGCCTCATCAGCGGTTTCCTCGGCGACCTCGGCAGATTCGTCGGCAACCTCGACCTCTGCGGCCTCCACGGCAACCTCCTCGGCCACCTCGACCTCTGCGGTCTCCACGGCAACCTCCACGGCTACCTCGACCTCTGCGGTCTCCACGGCAACCTCCTCGGCCACCTCGACCTCTGCGGTCTCCTGGGCAACCTCCTCGGCTACCTCGACCTCTGCGGTCTCCTGGGCGACATCGGTGTCTACCTCGGCGCTCTCGTCGGCGGCCTCTTCACCCTCGGGAAGCTCACGCTCAGGAACGATGATCTCGATGCCGAGAGCCTCGGCAGCTGCACGCATCGAAAGCGAGATGCGGCGACGGTCAAGGTCGACGTCCATGACCTTGATGTGAACCTCGTCGCCTACTGCAGCGACCTGGTCCGGCGTCTCGACGTGACCCTTGGCCATCTCGGAGATGTGCACGAGGCCTTCAACACCATCGCCCAGCTCGACAAACGCACCGAACGGGACGAGCTTGGTGACCTTACCCTCGAGCAAGGAGCCAACGGGGAAGTTCTTGACGAGTTCCTGCCATGGGTCGGGCTGAGTCTGCTTGAGACCGAGCGAGATGCGCTCGCGGTCCAAGTCGACCTCAAGAACCTTGACCTCGACCGGGTCGCCGACCTTGACGACCTCGGAGGGGTGATTGACGTGGCTCCAAGACAGCTCGGAGATGTGCACCAGACCATCGATGCCACCGAGGTCAACGAAGGCACCGAAGTCGACGATGCTCGAGACGTTACCTGGCAGGATCTGGCCCTTGGCCAGCTTGCCGAGGATCTCAGCGCGCTCGTGCTTGCGGCCCTCTTCGAGCACAACGCGGCGCGAAAGCACGACGTTGTTGCGATTGCGATCCATCTCGATAACACGCGCCTCGAGGCGGGTGCCGAGATAGGCCGCGAGATCCTTCACGCGACGAAGGTCGACAAGCGATGCAGGCAAGAATCCGCGGAGGCCGATGTCGATGATGAGACCGCCCTTGACGACCTCGATGACCTCGCCTTCGACGTCTTCGCCTGTGGTGAACTTCTCTTCGATCTTGCTCCAGGCGCGCTCGTACTCGGCACGCTTCTTGGAGAGAATCAGACGACCGTCCTTGTCCTCCTTCTGGAGAACCAGGGCCTCTACCTTATCGCCAACGGAGACGATATCGGCGGGATTGGCGTCCTTGCGAATGGACAGCTCTCGCGCTGGGATAACACCTTCGGACTTGTAGCCGATATCGAGAAGGACTTCATCGCGCTCCACCTTGACGATGGTGCCGGCAACCAGATCGCCTTCATCGAAGTCGGTCATCGTGCCATCGATGAAAGCATGCATCTCTTCATCGGTGTACTCGGTTTTCTCGACTACCGAGTCGTACTCGAACTCACTCATGTCGGGTCGGCCCCTTTCATTCACGGGGCCCCATCGCATGCCGGTCGCCTACAGGTCCGAATCGTCGCCAACAGGGTCGAAGTCGTCGCCTACAGAGGTGTCCATACATATCCGGGGCCAACAATACATAGGTACGCCGAAGGAACGCTGGCGCACCAAAGCAGAAGTATAGCGTGCGAACACCCCGAACGCTATCCTTACCTATTCGGCCTCGGGCCCGGCGCGGGCTCGGGAGCTCCTGGGGCTCGCTCGGTGGCTCAGGGCTCAAGATCGCCCAAGTGCCCGCCTGGAGCGGAGTCTGAGCACCTCCGGGCTGACCGGCAAACGTATGTAGTCCGCCGCGCCCATCTTGAGACTGCGTATCTCGTCCCGGTCGTCCGAGCTAGCCGAGTAGAGGATCGCAGGAGGAGCTGAATCCCCGCTAGCCGCCCGTTCGAACAGGTCAAATCCACCCATAAGCGGCATAT
>JAURYZ010000299.1 GCA_030653635.1 Coriobacteriia bacterium
GAAGAGGAGCTGCTCCATCTCCTCGGCAGAGGGCTCGCGCTCGGTCACGGTGCGGAATGAAGCGGGGTCCTCGGTGACGCTGTCGCTGGTCTGGATGAGCATGCCACCCTCGACCGCACGTGAGTCGTAATGACCCGCGACCGGGCGCAGTCCGCCGGTGCGCAGAACGCGGATGTTGGGCTTGTCGGCGAGCAGCGTGAGTGCGCCGGCCTCGAACTCGGGCGCAATCATAACCTCGACGAACTGGCCGTTCTCGTAGATGGCCTCGACAAGCGAGCGAGGTACTGGCTGGTTGAACGCCATGACCCCGCCGAACGCGCTGATCGGGTCCACGTTATGGGCGCGCGAATACGCCACGACGATGTCGGCCGCGATGGCGCAGCCGCACGGATTGGTGTGCTTCACAATCACGCACGCGGCATCGCCGGCAAACTCGCGAACCGCCGTCCATGCCGCGTCGGTGTCCAAGATATTGTTGTAGGACAGCTCCTTGCCCTGCAGCTGCTCTGCACGAGCCAGCGTGTGCTCCTTGGAATCCATGAAGCGGTAGAAAGCCGCCATCTGATGCGGGTTCTCGCCGTAGCGCAGATCCTGCACCTTCTCAAGGCGGAAACGCGCCTCGTCGGGGAAGGCCACGCCCTTGTACTCGGACAGATACATCCAAATGGCGCTGTCATACGAGCTCGTCTTGCGAAAGACCTCAACCGCGAGACGCTTGCGCGTATCCCACAGCGTGGAGCCCTCGTGGGCGCGCATCTCGGCCGCGATTGCCTCGTAATCGGCCGGGTCGGTGATCACGGCCACGCTCTCGAAGTTCTTGGCGGCCGAGCGCAGCATGCTCGGGCCTCCGATGTCGATGTTCTCGATGGCCTCGGCTTCGGTGACGCCGGGGTTGGCGATTGTGGCCTCGAAGGCATAGAGGTTCACGACGACCATATCTATCATGCCGATGCCGTGCTCCTCGGCGGCCGCCATGTGCGCAGGCACGTTGCGACGAGCCAAAAGTCCACCGTGAACCTTCGGGTGTAGCGTTTTTACGCGGCCGTCCATCATCTCGGGAAATCCGGTCAGGTCGTCAATCGGGCGCACGGGTACGCCGGCGTCAGCGAGCGCCTTGGCCGTCCCACCGGTCGAAACGATCTCGACACCGAACTCCTCGACGAGCACTTTGCAGAACTCGGCGACGCCAGTTTTGTCGGTCACGGATACGAGCGCGCGCTTTACCTGTACGTAATCCATGGAACCCCTCCCTCAAGCCTTCAACGGGGTCGGGCCGCGTGCGCGGCCCGACAGTCTCGCGTATGACGATTGTAGCGGGTGCGCAGCACCGCGCCACCCACACTTTGTGCCTACTCAACCCCTACTCTCCCTGCGCCCACTTGCCGTTCTTGACGTTGTACCAGGAGATGACCTGGTTCTTGGTGTCACCGTTGGCGTCGAACTCAGTGACGCCCGTGACGCCATCGAAGCTGCCGCTGCGCACGGCGTCAATAAGGGCCGCACGGTCCGGGCCGACCTGCATGATGGCATTCACGTAGATCCACGCCTGGTCATAGGCGTAGCTGTCGTATGCCTGAGGAGCTTCGCCGTACTCGGCCTCATACGCGGCCTTGAAGTCTGCGCCACGGGGCTGCTGCTCGAGCGGCAGACCCAGGATCGTTGCGATATCACCCTCGGCGTTCGCCGCGCCGGCGAGGGAGATGAAGTCGTCAGCAAAGATCAAGTCACCACCGATGAGCGGGACGGCAAATCCGGCTTCCTTCATTTGCTTGGTGATGAGCGCCCCTTCGGTGTGGGCGCCTGCGAAGTACACGGCGGCTGGCGCCAAGTCCTTGAGCTTGGTCACGAGTGCCGAGAAGTCGACTTCTTTGGACTGGATCTTCTCGTTGGCCATGACGGTGCCGCCCTTGGCGGTGAACTCCTTGACGAACTCCTGCGCAAGGCCCTGACCATACTGCGTGGAGTCGTCCACGACAGCGACCTTCTTGTAGCCCATCTTGTCCAGCAGAAGCTCGGCCGCGTAATTGCCCTGAGCATCGTCTTTGGCCACGATGCGATTGACCACCTTGTAGCCCTTGGTGGTGAGCTCGGGATTCGACGACACGGAGATCATCGTGAGTCCAGCCTTGTCATAGACCGTCGAGGCCGGGATCGAGCAGCCGGAGTTGAAGTGTCCAATCACCCCTACGACCTCGGTGTCACCCGCGAGCGCATTGGCCACGTTGACGGCCTGCTTGGGGTCACCTTGGTCGTCCTCGGCACGCAAAACGAACTCGTAGCCCTTGGCTTTGATGTCCTCGTCAAAGTTCGCTTCCTTAAACGCAAGCTCCACCGCGCGCTTCATTCCCAGGCCGTATACCGCGTTGTCACCCGTGAGTGGGGCTGCGAAACCAAGCTTGACCTGCGTGACCTTGGAGGTCTCGGTCTCGGTGGCCGTATCGTCCTTGGCGGTGCAACCAGAAGCCGCGAGCGCGAAAATGAGCGCGAACGCAAGAACAAGCGAGGTGATTCTGCGAGTCTTGTGAGTCATCGGTGTTCCTCTTGTCTCTCGATGTCGCCGGAAAACAACATGCACCTGAATGGTATCAGTCGGCCCAATCAGCGCACAACGCGCTTCAAGCCTCGTCTATCCGTATGTGGGTGCCGTCAGTGGATACTTTGCGCTGCGCGAACAGCTCGATGGCCTGCGGATACAGCTCGTGTTCGACCGCGTGGATCTTGGCCTCGAGCATCTCGAGTGTGTCCCCCGGCTCCACGATGACCGGGCGCTGGGCGATGATCGCGCCCTCGTCGAACCGCTCGTTGGCCAGATGGACCGTCACGCCGGTCACGCGCACTCCGTACTCGAACGCCTCCCGAATCCCATTGGCCCCGGCAAAACTGGGCAGCAGCGACGGGTGGATGTTGAGTACGTGGTTCGGGTATGCGTCCAGGACCTCGGAGCCCAGCAGGCGCATATATCCTGCCATGATCACGAGATCGACCTCGTGCTCCTGCAGGACTGCCAGAATCGCCCGGTTGTACGCCGACATGGTGTCGTACGCGGTGCGATCGATCCAAACAGCGGCGACCCCGGCACGGCGCGCGCGCTCAAGGCCGTACGCCGCCTCCTGATTACTGATGGCCACAACCACGTCGGCCTCAAGCCTGTGGTCCTTCGACGCATCAATGATGGCCTGAAGGTTAGTGCCGCTCCCGGAGATCAGGACCCCGAGGCGCATGCGTTCGACCTGACTCATATCTCCCCTCTCACGCGTAGCGGACTGATCCGCTGCCCTCGACTATCTCCCCGATCTCGAATACCGACTCTCCTGTAGCACCCAGCTCGGCTGCGATACCCGCAGCCGATGCGGCGTCCACGATGAGCGCCATGCCGATACCCATGTTAAACGTGCGGAGCATCTCCTCGGCAGGAAGAGAAGCGGCATCTGCGACCAGATCGAACAGGTGGGGCGTCTTCCACGCGTCGGTATGCACGACCGCATCGCACGTCGCAGGCAGCGCGCGATCGAGGTTTTCTGTGATGCCGCCGCCGGTTATGTGAGCCATCGCCCGCACCGAGTCGCCATATGTGCCGGCCAGCACGGGAAGGACCGTCTTCACGTAGATGCGGGTGGGCACTAAGAGCGCGTCGCCTAGGCTCACGCCGCCAAGGTCCACGCGAGGCAGCTCGATCTCGCCCTCGTGGCCGTCGACCAGCGCGCGTCTCACGAGCGAGAAGCCGTTGGAGTGCAGCCCGCTGCTTGCCAGACCCAGCACGACATCGCCGGGGCGTACGGTGTCCCTATCAAGCATCCGCGGACGATCGACCACGCCCACGCAAAATCCCGACAGGTCGTAATCGTCGTCGGCCATGACGCCCGGATGCTCGGCCATCTCGCCGCCCACGAGCGCGCAGCCAGCCTGCCTGCAGCCCTCCGCGATACCCGAAACGATCGCCGCGACCCGCTCGCTATCGAGCTTGCCTATCGCGATGTAATCGAGAAAGAAGAGGGGCTCGGCCCCTGTCACAAGGATGTCGTTCACGCACATCGCGACCAGGTCGATGCCCACGGTGTCGTGGCGATCGAGCAGCTGCGCGAGCTTGAGCTTGGTGCCGACGCCATCGGTTCCGTTCACCATGACCGGATCGGCCATCTGCTTGAACGCAGCGGCCGAGAACAGCCCGCCAAAGCCACCAATATCGCCGATGACCTCGGGCCGATACGTGGAGCGCACAGCCTCGCGGATACCCTCAACAGCCCGAGCACCCTCTTGGGTATCGACCCCGGCGTCGCGGTAGGTGATCGGACGCTTGCCCTCGTCGCTCATATGCTCCCTCTCGGCGCAACCCTGACCCTTGCATTCTACCGCACGCGGCCCCGCTCGGACTCCAACTCCCCTCACCCCCCGACCCATACCCGCCGAGGAGAACCGGCTTCTAGCGACCGAGCGACCCGACGATCGCGCTCAGCGCCAACGTGGCGCCTACCGCAATGCTGGCCGCAGCGACCCAGCCGGTGCCATGGGTGACGCGGCGCCCCACGAACACGCCCGTCCATACCGGCAGCACGTAGCCCAGAAGCAGACCGCTCACGGCCCAGATGCCGAGTACGACGTACTGCGCCCAACCAGGTGAGCTGGCGGCGAGCATGCCTGAAAGCCCGTCGTAGACATCGCGAGTACGAGCCAGAACCCTCAGGCCATCGCCGATGAGCCATGCGAAACCCACGACCGAACAGGCCCAGACCCAGCGCTGATGAGAGGGCTTGCGGACTCCCACGAGCGCAGCGGCGATCGGAACTGAGAACACCGCAGCCAGTGGGTTGTAGGAGATGGCGAGCGTAAGCCCCGTGCCAAGTGCCTTGAGAATATCGGCAGTCACGTAGCCGGCCTACCCGCAGCCCGGCTCAAGCGCGAGTTTGCCGTGTCGAACGGACTCAGGGATGGCAACGGGGTACTCGCCATCGAAGCACGCGCAGCAAAACTCGGACTTCTCAGTGCCGGTGGAGGCCACAAGCGCATCCAAGGACAAGTACGCGAGCGAGTCAGCGCCGATGTAATCGCGGACTTCGTCGACGCTATGAGAGCTGCCGATGAGCTGCTCTTGCGTGTCGGTGTCGATACCGTAGAAGCAGGGCCACACGACCGGCGGGGACGTGATCCTCATGTGGACCTCGGCGGCACCCGCATCACGCAGAAGCTGCACGAGCTTGCGCGAGGTGTTGCCACGCACGATTGAGTCATCCACGACCACGAGTCGCTTGCCCGCAATCGCATGCTTGAGGGGGTTCAGCTTCAGGCGAATACCCTGCTGGCGCAGGTACTGGGACGGCGAGATGAACGTGCGTCCCACGTAGCGGTTCTTGACGAGCCCTTCACCAAACGGAATGCCGCTGGCCTGCGCGAACCCAACCGCAGCAGGAACGCCGGAGTCCGGAACACCCATGACCATATCGGCCTCGACAGGTGCCTCTTTGGCGAGGAACGCGCCCATCTGGCGACGCGCCTCGTACAAGGTGCAGTCATACATGAGACTGTCCGGACGGGCGAAATACACGAATTCAAAGATGCACAGGCTGGGCTTCTGGGCAGGAACCGCCTGCTCGACCTCGAGGCCCTGTGCACTGATCTTGAGCATCTCACCGGGAGCTACGTCGCGCACGAACTCGGCACCGACAATGTCCAGGCCGCAAGTCTCACTGGAGACCACCCAGCCCGCATCATCAGCGAGCTTGCCCAAGACAAGTGGGCGTATACCGTAGGGATCCCGAAACGCGTACACGGCCTCTTCGGTGGAGATCACCACGGCGTAGGCGCCTCGGATGAGCTTCATAGTCTCGCGAATGCCTTCGCGGATGTGGGCATGAGCCTGTGTGAAGTGCCCTACAAGAGTCGCGATGACTTCCGAGTCGGTGGTGGACCTGAAACGTACGCCCCGGTCCTTGAGCGAGTCGCGAAGCTCAGTGGTATTCACGAGGTTCCCGTTGTGGGCGAGCGCGATCATCTGGGTCCCGATGGCCGACAGGTGCGGCTGCGCGTTCTCCCACGATGTCGAGGCACCAGTGGTGGAGTAGCGGGTGTGCCCGATAGCCACGTCGCCAGTAAGCGAATCCAGATCGGACTCCTTGAACACCTTGCTCACAAGGCCGAGGTTCTTGGTCACCGTGACAGTCTCACGGTCACCAACAGCGATACCGGCGCTCTCCTGGCCACGATGCTGCAAAGCGTGGAGCCCGAAGTAAGTGAGTCTGGCGACGTCTTGACCAGGAGCATAGACAGCAAAGACGCCGCAAGCCTCTTCGGGATGCTCGGGACGCTCGGAGAAGATCCATTCCTCGGCAGGGGCTGCCGCGATCGAGGGATTAGTCGCCCCTCGGGATTCGGTGGAACTCATGAAAGAAGATCGCGCTCCTGAAGCCGTGGCGGCGGTGCGGACGCGCGTAGGATACCACGGCATCGTTACAAGCGGGAGGCTGCAGTTGCGATACGCTATGCAACGCT
>JAURYZ010000300.1 GCA_030653635.1 Coriobacteriia bacterium
AAAGAGCCGTATGATCGGGATGCGCTTCCTTGTCGCCAAGGTAGGTGTCTCCGTCGACCGCCTTCATGACGGTCATGGGTGTCTCCTCGGGGTAACGCGCCATGGTATCGGCCACAATCGCGGGAAGGTCGCTGCCAGCGAGTTCCTTGTCCTCGAGCCCTCGGGCCCCCTGAGAATCCGCCGCGCCGAGGAACACGGTCTCTGTCACACCCAAGCGCTCCATCGAGGCAATGAACTCGGCTCGCCGCGCGAGGCCGAAGTCCCACCGATCGCGGTCGCCATCCTGATCTAGATCGCGCGCATGTTCTTCTAGCCACCACGAGGCATCCTTGCTTTGCTCACCATCGGTGAGCAGCACGACGACCACGCGCCTACCCGCACGCGCATTGGCCGCAAGCGTCAGCGCGGCCGCGTAGGTCTCGTCGTCGGGGTGAGGGCTGAAAAACACGAGGCCCTCGTCCACCAGCGGAGGTGGTTGGGTCCACTGGGCTGCAGTGACTCCGAGCAATGCCACGGCGAGCGCGACGGTCACGAGGTACACTCGCGAATCCCTCGTGCGCGGGGTGGTGTCGCTCGATATGTCGGCATGCGCTCGCATCGGCTCGTTATGATACCGTACCTCCTGTCAATCGACCCGCCACAAAAGGCAGCTCATGTCGCAGACCGCCACCGATAACCCCAACGGCCGCACGATCAGCGTGCGGGCCACCCAGCCCAGGCACAGGATCCTGTCGCTCGACGCGTTTCGCGGAGCGACCATCGCCCTCATGATCTTCATGGACCACCCGACGTTCCCGGCTGGTATCCCCTTGTTCCTGCGGCATCCCGAGTGGCACGGGTTCAGACTCCCCGACTACGTGTTTCCCGCATTCATCTTCATCGCCGGTGTTTCAATGGCCTACTCGACACGCAAGCGAGATGTGAGTTTCGCGAAGTCGACGGCTGGATTCGCGCGTCGGGAGGTCCTGCTATTTGCGCTGGGGCTCATGCTGAACTACTTCAAATATGGCCTGCCGCTTCGCATCATGGGCGTACTGCAGCGCATCGCGCTCTCGATGGCAATCGTGTGGCCGTTCACCCGGCTCAAAGCGCGCTGGGCGGTGATCGGTGCAGCGGTGCTCCTGGTCGGCTACGCGGCTATCTTCCTGTTCGCAGCCCCGGCCGGTATCCCCGCAGGTTCCACGAGCGCCGCACCAAACATTACCGGCTGGGTAGATACGACGCTTCTCGGCTTGGAGCACACCTACAAGCAATCAGGGCTCGATCCCGAGGGACTTCTCGGCACCTTGCCGGCGGCGGCACTCGGACTCATCGGCCTAGCGATGGGTCTACGCCTCATTGACCGGCCCCAGGACCCGCTCGAACTGCTCCTGATCGGCAGCTACGGAGCGGCACTTGTCGGCATCGCGCTGTGGGCACACCGATTCATCCCGATCAACAAGAAGCTCTGGACGTCGAGTTTCACGCTCGTCTCGGCAGGATTGAGCCTTGTCGTGCTCGCTGTGCTGTACTACCTCGTGGACATCCGGGGGTACACCCGTGGAGCCAAATGGTTTGTGCCACTAGGCCGTAACGCGCTCTTTATCTACATCGCCTCGAACATGCTCGTGGTGGCCGGAAAGCAGTGGATTACGGTGGACTTCGAAGGCACCTCGACGTCACTATGGGTCGCCGTGTCCACGGCGCTCGCACGTGTGGTCGGGCTTGGGGGTGCGTCGCTCGTAATCTCGGCAGCCGAAGTGGTGCTGTGGTTGGGCGTTGCCGCGCTCATGCACCGCAGGAAGTGGCACGTGAAGCTTTAGCGGCCTTGGCGCGCCCTCATGCGTACTCGTAGAACCCGCTGCGCGTCTTGCGCCCGAGGCGCCGCTCGGCGACGAGCGCGAGCAGCATCGGGCGAGGCGCGTAGGCCTCGTCACCCAAGCGCGCATGCAGGTCCTGCATAATGCTCACGACCACGTCGAGCCCGATGAGATCGGCAAGTGCGAGCGGGCCCATAGGGTGGTTGAGGCCGAGACGGACGGCCTCATCGATGCTCTCGGCATCGGCTATGCCGTCCTCGAGCGCACGGACCGCCTCGTTGAGCAGGGGCATGAGCACACGGTTGACGACGAATCCCGGGCCGGCCGCCACCCGAACCGGCACCTTACCCACAACCTGCGCAAACTCGCACAAGAACTCCTCGGTCGCGTCCACCGTCGCCGGTGCGCGAACGACCTCGACGAGCCGCATCCGCGTGGGCGGGTTGAAAAAGTGCAGCCCGCCGAAACGCTCGGGAATGCTCATCCCATCGGACAAAGCGTCGAGCGGCAGCGACGAGGTGTTCGTCGCAAGATAGACGTGAGAGGGAAGCTCCCGTTCAATGGCGAGGAGGGTCTCGTGCTTGGGAATCAGTTCCTCGATCACCGCTTCGACTACCACATCACAGGTTGCGAGCGCATCGAACGAAGGGCTCACGCTACAGTGTGACATCGCCGCATCCAACTCGGTCTCGTCCATGACACGCGAGAGTCGATCAGCGACCATGTCGCGCGCAGATTCGAGTCGCCCGATGGATCTGCCGACCCACACCACGCGGTGCCCCCTGAACAGCAGCATCTCGGAAAGCCCGCGGGCCATGACCCCGGATCCCACAATTCCGACGACATAGGTTCGCACCGTTCCGGATACGGACGTACTCACTTCGTCGTCGACCTCGACAGGCCTGTCGAACTTGATGATCGCCTGCGCGCCCTGAGCGCTCTTCACAAGCGCACACCAATACGGCGCATCCTCGTGACCGGTCGACGGAGTGTCGACCCGCGTCACCGCAAGCACGATGGCTGGCGAAGGCTCACCCTCTGTAAGCGAGGCTCCGCAGAAGGTACACGGGTCGATATCGTATGCGTAGCGAACACCACAGGCGACACACATCAGGTCACTCATGAGCGCCTCCCTAAGATATGAACCGCGCAGGTGCCACCGACGCCGCCGACGTTGTGGGAGACCCCAATCCTCGGCGAGGCGACCTGACGCTCTCCAGCTTCGCCGCGCAGCTGCCGGACGAGCTCGTAGACCTGTCCGACCCCGGTGGCACCGATTGCGTGTCCGCCCGCCTTAAGGCCGCCGGAGGCGTTCACGGGGATCGAGCCGCCAAGGGCGGTAGCACCCGACTGCGTCAGTGCAGCGGCCTCACCCGGCTTGGCGAGGCCGAGATCCTCGATGGCGACCAGCTCGGCGATGGTGAAGCAGTCGTGCACCTCGGCCATATCGACTTCCCCGGGGCCGACGCCCGCCTGCCGGTATGCCTCGGCGGCAGCGTCGCTCGCGGCCGGGAACGTGGTGTGCTCGGCGCGCTGCGCAAGTGAGATGACATCGGTGCTCACCGCACTGCCGAGAACCGCGATGCTGCGCACACCTCTCGGGCACGCGGAAATCACTGCGGCGGCAGCGCCGTCCGAGACCGGACAGCAGTCGAACAGGCGCAGCGGAGCCGCCACAGTGGGGCCGGCGTCGATGTCAGCCTGTGTGACGGTCTTGTGATGGAAATGCGCTAGTGGGTTCATGCGAGCGTTGTGGTGGTTCTTGAGGCTCACTGCGTCAAAATCCGCCGTGGTCGTCCCGTAGCGCTCCATGTGGCGCTGCGCGACGAGCGCGTAGCTTGCCGGGAAGGTAAGGCCAGCCGCCTGATCGAGTCCGACATCGCCGGCCATCCCTATGTTGTGGGTGAGCACGCCGCCGGGCGGCCCGCTCAGGCGCTCGACCCCAACCACGAGTACTGGGTCGTAGGTCCCGAGCATCGCGAGCGCTTGATGCAGCGCAACGCCGCCCGATGCACACGCGGCCTCGACCCTCCAGCCAGGGATACGGTGTCCCGGGAACAACCCCGCGACAACGGAGTTCAGATGCAGCTGGGACTCATTCGGACCGCCAAGGAAGTTCGCCACGACGAAGGCCTTGATGTCAGTAATCGCCAAGCCGGAATCGGCGAGCGCCGCCCAAATCGCCTCGTGCGCGAGCCGAGGCATCGCGTGACTCGACGGCCCGAACCGCGTCTTGCCCACCCCGAGCACATAGCCTAGCACGGTTCCTCCTCGCGATCAGTGTGTCTGCACAGCATGAGTCAGACACGAAGCAGGTTCAAGAGTACGACACCATATCGCGCGACAGGAGCTGCACTCGATGCGATTGCCGGGGGTCACATCGGCCGAGAGCACGACCGCTTGATACGTGGTGACCGCAGCGTAGGCGTCAAAGGACCCGACGACCTGCCCGTCGATGAGTAGGTCAGTCTCTTCCAAATAGCTATCTCGCGGCATCTAGGCGTAGTGGAGGGTTACGACTTGTGGCTGAGACTCATCACCCTGCTTGTAGGGACTCAGCTGCGCGAACTAGCTCGTCCAGAGTGGCTTTATGAGCCGGTCGGCTCTCCAAGTCCCATCGCGTTGATGTGGCTGAGATCCACCCCTAAGGCAGCCTCAAACTCCTTGCTAGTGACCGAATCGCCCTCAACGATTAGCTCGATTGACTTTGATGACGGGGCCTCGTACGACTCCCAATTAATCGGTGGCGCAGACGACATCTTCTCAGCATCCGAAAGCGCGGCCGACGGTGCGGCGGCCAACGGTGACGTAGGGGTGGCGCACATCCTTACACGTATGTATACAGCTTCCCATACGGACGGTGTGAGATCGGCACGAGCTTGGTGAAGGGCTCAGCGAGCACTTCCTCGGCATCCATGTCGAAAGACGCGCAGTACTCCTCGATTACGGGACGCAGGACCTTCAGGTCGTCCTCATCGGCGGTGAATATGCCGCACTCCTTGCCGATCTGCCACGGCTCGACCTCGCCGCGCAGGTAGATCGCACCGCCGTGCATGCCCGTACCGACGTATCCGCCCACGAGCGGCCCATCGAACTGGGAGTTCATACCGAGCAGCACGAGCAGACCCCCGGCCATGTACTCGCCGAAGAAGTCACGCGATTTGCCGCCGCAAACCATGATCGGCACGAGGCTCTCGTAGGCCTTCATGTGGATGCCGACACGATAGCCGACGTCGCCTTTGATGAAGACCTTGCCGCCACGCATGCCATAGCCGAGCACGTCACCTGCATCTC
>JAURYZ010000301.1 GCA_030653635.1 Coriobacteriia bacterium
CGGCCTGTCGTCGGTGCCGTCAGCAGGAGACGAGTTCCGTGTCTTCCCCGACGAACGTGACGCTAGGAACCTCGCCGAGGAAAAGGCGCTCAAGATGCGCCTGCTTGGCGAGAAGAAGAAGGTTCACGTCTCACTCGAGGACCTGTTTGCGCGTATCCAGGAGGGTGAGCTCAAGGATCTCAATCTCGTGGTCAAGGCGGATGTGCATGGTTCGATTGAGGCTCTCAAGGATGCCCTAGACAAGATGGATCAGTCTGAGGTCCGCATCAATGTTATCCACTCAGCAGTCGGCGCTGTTACAGAGACCGACGTAAGCTTCGCCGATGCCTCTGACGCTATCATCATCGGATTCAACGTTCGCCCGAACCCGGCTGCCAAGTTGGCTGCGGAGAAGGCCAGCGTCGACATTCGTCTGTACCGTGTCATTTATCAGGCCATCGAGGAGATCAACGCTGCTCGTATCGGTATGCTTTCGCCGGACATCGTCGAGAAGGACACTGCTCGGGTCGAGGTTCGCGAGCTGTTCCGCGTTCCCAAGATGGGCGTCATCGCTGGTTCGTACGTCCTAGAGGGCGAAATCACCCGCGACGACCAGATCCGTATCGTTCGTGATGGTACGGTTGTCTACGAGGGCAAGCTCGGCTCCCTTCGTCGGTTCAAGGACGACGTCAAGTCGGTCAAGGCTGGCTATGAATGCGGCGTCGCTGTCGAAGGTTTCCAAGACATCAAGGAAGGCGACATCATCGAGTCATTCAAGACGATAGAAGTCGCCCGAGAGTCGTAGGGGTTCATCCAAAATGAAGCAGACTCCCAGGACTAGAAAACTCAATGAGTCAGTGAGGGTCGCAATCGCGTCGATTATTCTCGACGAGATTGCCGACCCTCGTCTCGAACTCGTGACCGTGACTGCTGCACACGTCGCTCCTGACTTGATGCAGGCCAATATCTACGTGACTGCGCACGGTGACGAAGAGCGCTATCGCGAAGTGCTTGCGGGCCTGGAGTCGGCAAAGGGCCGCATTCGCTCGCTTGTTGGGCAGCGGGTCAAGGGCCGCTTCACCCCTGAGCTTCGCTTCTTCATCGACGACAGCGTAGACGCAGGCATGCGCATCGCTGAGGCGCTCAAGGATGTTCCTCCGACTCTGCGCCAGAATGCCGACATGGCATCAGCAGAGGATCAGAGCGACATCGACGGTTCGCCGGAGTAGCCGCATGAGTACGCCGTACCATCGCGCCGCGGTGCATCTGCGTCATGCCGCATCGGTTGCTGTCTGCGCTCATGTTCGACCCGATGGCGATGCTATGGGGTCGGTATTGGCTCTGACTCTCGCTCTGCGCGCGGCCGGAGTGCCCGCCGTTCCGGTGTTGGCTGACGACAACCCACCTCCGCGGACCTATGCGTTCCTTCCAGGATATGCGCTTCTGACGTTGGCCAGCGAACTCGAGCAACCTGAGGTCTTCGTTGCTGTTGACACCCCGAGTTTTGCACGTCTAGGCGCCGCCGAGGACATGGCGCGGCAGGCAGAGACCTTGATCGTTTTCGATCATCACCCAGATAACCAGGAATTCGGAGACGTTAACATCGTCGACCCTGGGGCCGCCGCGACCGCCCAGATGATATGGAGATTTCTTGAGGTCATGGATGTCCGTCCCACCCCGGAAATCGCTTTGTGCTGCTATGTAGCGCTGATGACCGACACTGGGAGATTCCAGTACGACAACACCACTCCGGCAGCGTTTCGTGATGCCGCGACGATGATAGAGGCAGGGGCGGATCCGGCTCAGGCATCTCGTCTCGTGTATCAGGAGCGCTCCGCTGGCTCTCTTGCGCTGGAGGCGCGTCTCTTGTCTCGGCTTACGGTCACCAACGGCGGCCGTGTGGCTTGGGCGTGGCTGGATGACGATGACTTCGCAATCACCGGTGCCAGTCCCGAGGAGTCCGAGAACCTTCCGGATGCCGTGCGAGTTATCAGTGGAATTGATGTCGCGGTACTGCTCCGCGTCACACAGGGAGAAGTGCGCGGGAACCTGCGTGCCAAAACGGGTGCGGATGTCGCCACGGTCGCGCGAGAACTCGGCGGCGGCGGGCATAGAGCGGCAGCCGGCTTCTCGTTCACAGGCACACTCGATGAACTCGTACCCCGCCTCTTGGCGATGCTGCCAGGCGGCGCCACCTGATGACCAAGCGTGGCGAGAGCGGGTTGTCCGGTGTGTTGCTCGTGGACAAGCCTGCCGGTATGACCAGCCATGATGTGGTCGCTATCGTGAGGCGAGCCATCAAAGAGAAGCGAGTAGGGCATGCTGGGACTCTTGATCCGGACGCCACGGGCCTACTCGTGGTGCTGGTCGGTCCTGCGACTCGCCTTGAGCCCTTTTTGAGCTCTGCGAGCAAGGCCTACACCGCCACGATATCCTTTGGAAAAGCGACGGACACCGACGATGCTGCGGGCGCGACGATACGTTCGGCCGCAGTTCCTGATGAGCTGTTCGATAAGGTACAAGCTCTAGAGACACTCTCTCATTTCATGGGAGTGTCCGAGCAGATGCCGCCAGCGTACTCCGCGATCAAGGTCGGCGGCGTGACTGCTCATCGCGCGGCAAGAGCCGGTGACGCTCTCGAACTGCGTGCGCGAACAACAGAGGTCTTCGAGGCCACGCTCATCGGACTGGATCGGGTACGCCAGACTTGGGATGTCCGGTTCGATGTCTCCAAAGGAACGTACATCCGTGCCTTGGCCAGGGACATCGGCGAGCATCTTGGCAGCGCCGCCCACCTTTCCTCTCTTCGGCGTACCAGAAGTGGCGCGCTCGCACTCAAGGATGCCCACAGTCTCGAAAGCATTACTCAGGCAGGCGTCGACGGCATAACAGAGTTGTTCTGTGACCCGGTCGAGGCACTGGGTGGCCTCAGTGTCATCGAAGCCCCCATTGAAGATGTTGGCAACGGGCGCGCGTTGCCGCTTTTGCCCGCGATGACCGCTGGAACGGCGCAGGTGTTCGCGGTAGTGTGCGGGCAGGAACTCAAGGCGCTCTATCGTCATGAAGGCGAGAAGCTTGT
>JAURYZ010000302.1 GCA_030653635.1 Coriobacteriia bacterium
GGATGTCAGATCAGAGCAGCTATCAGTGATGATTGCCAGTGGCTTCATTGCCTACTCCCCGTCAAAGGTGACCATACCCTGGGCCATCTTGCGCCCGCCAAGAATGTGAACATGCAGGTGGCCGACTGTCTGGTTGGCATCGATGCCATTGTTGACGATGACACGATAGCCGGCTTGTGCCACCCCCTTCATTTCAGCGATCTTTGGCACCACGCCAAAGACGGTGCCAAGAGCCACGAGACCCACGTCGTCGCTCATGTTGTTGTAGTGCTTCTTGGGGATAACGAGTGTATGGACCGGCGCCTGCGGAGCAATGTCATCGAAGGCAAGTATGTCATCGTCCTCGTAGACCTTCCTCGAAGGCACCTTACCCTCGGCGATCATACAGAAGATGCAGTTGTCCACCGGAACTCCTCCCAACGGCGCCTTGGCGCCGATCCGACCCGGGCGTGCAGGACCATGTGTCCCATGCTAACCGAAGCGATGCCTTCGCGTCCCTTGATGGACGACTACTCTGCGGCAGGCTCCTCGGCTTCTAGCTCTCCGAGCAGCATGGTAACGCGCTGTTGAGCATCGCTAAGCTTGCCCTGCAACGCTCTCAACAGTGCAACTCCGCGCTCGTAGCGGCTCATGCTGTCCTCAAGTTCGAGCTGTCCGCTCTCAAGGGCCGTCACTATGGTTTCAAGCTCGGCCAGCGCCTCACCGAAAGCCAGCTGCTCGGGAGGTGTCATCTCATGATCGCTCATCTGTCCTCCACTCCTCGTGTGGACTGAACCACACCATTGATTGTTCCGCCCTGTACCCGCACATTGATCGAATCGCCGATGGAGACATCGGCGGGGTTTCGCAAGACGGTCGATCCGTCCGCCCCAAATGCGACCGCATATCCTCGGCCGAGGATCGCAAGCGGCGACAGATCGTTGAGCCTAGCTGCTCCCATCGCCACCCGGTCTCCGGCACGCTTTGGAATTGACGGTCCCAACCGCACGAGCCTGTCCAAGGTGTACTCCAGACGCTGCGCATCGCGCTCAAGCCGACTCGGTATGGCCCGTTGCAGCGATACTCCCGCAACATCGAGCGCCTGCCAGGCTTGTGCGAGCAAGATGTTAGGATCGGTGAACACCGGACGGTCGACCAAGAGCCTGACCCTGTGGACTGCATGCTGGACTCTATGCAGAAGTGCGCGAGCCAGTAGCCGCTGGCTGGAAGTCAATCTGCCTCTGATCTCCTCGATCGCAGGAGCGGCAGCCTCAGCTGCGGCAGTAGGCGTCGACGCGCGGAAATCGGCCACCATGTCAGCTATCGAATCATCAGGCTCGTGACCGATGCCGGTTATCACAGGAACCGACGAAGCAGCTACCTGACGCGCCACGCTCTCATGATTGAAGGGCATGAGGTCTTCGTAGCTGCCACCGCCTCGCACCAGCAATATTAGATCGGGACCTGCCTCGGCCGCCACCCTGAGACCCTCGACGATTGCCCGGGGAGCGTCAGCCCCTTCGACCGCTACGCCCGCTATCAGGAGTTCGGCCATCGGGTAGCGCCTTTTCAAGGTACGAATCACATCATGGACGGCCTTGCCGCGCGGCGAGGTCACGAGCGCGATCCGTGTCGGGAATTCGGGAAGGGCACGCTTCCTTGAAGCGGCCATCAATCCCTCGGCTTCGAGCTTGCGTGCGAGATCTGCCACCTGCATACGCAACATACCCTCGCCCGCCAGCGAGACCGAACGTGCCATAAACTGCATGCGGCCCTTCGGTACGTAAGCCGAGAAGAAGCCCGACATCTCTACAAGCATGCCGCAGCGAAGCTCGACCCCGGACGCGATGTAGGCGTCACGCCACATCATGCAGGGCATGGAGGCGCCCTCGTCACACACCGTGAAATACGCGGCCTTGTAGCCGGGTTTGTCATTGAACTCGGAGACCTCGCCCACCACGCGAACGCGCACGCTCTCCAAAGCGCGCTTCGCCCCGTTCATGGCCTCCGATACGCTCAGAGCCCGTTCTTCGGCCATACACCCCTCACAATTCCTTTTCTGATCTCACAAAGCCCACATTGATTAGTCTCTGCGCGCGAGCCCCACATAGTAGGCCAGTTGCAGCACGGCTATCAGCGTAGCAGCCAGGTATGTCATCGCAGCGGCCGACAGCACTTTGCGCGCACCACCTATTTGATCGGGAGGAACCATGCCCCCCTCCGAAAGCGCAGCGAGTGCCCGACGAGAAGCATCGAACTCAACGGGCAGAGTCACAAACTGGAACAGGACCGCGCTGGCGAACAGCGCGATGCCAACCCACACAAGACTCGGGAAGTTGAGTATGAAGCCAAGCGGGATCAAGAACCACGCGGCTTGTGAGCCAACATTCGCGGCTGGCACTAGCGCTTGCCTGATTCGAACCGGCGCATACGAGGCAGCGTGCTGAATCGCATGACCGGCCTCGTGAGCCGCAACGCCAGCTGCGGCCACCGATGAGTCGGAGTAGACCGATTCGGAAAGCCGCAGGACCTGCGCGCGCGGGTCATAGTGATCCGTGAGACTACCTGAGACCATTTCGATTCCGACATGCGCAAGACCAGCACCATCGAGCATGCGGCGCGCCACCTGAGCGCCGGTAGCGCCTGTCGCCAGGGGCACCTTGCTCCATCGCCGAAACGCCCCCTTCACCCATGCTTGAGTGACAAGGCCCAGCGCGATACTGAGAATCATTATTCCGAAGAACGACGGTGAGTAGAGCACCGATGACCTCCTACCAATGGTGACGGATATACATCATCACCGGATACTGAAGCAATGCGCCTGCCGCATGGGGTCAGGCAGGCTCAATCCCGACAATCTCCACATCATCGGCCATAGTACGGTGGACAGCGAGTGCGCCCTCAATCAGCGTAAGAGAGAGTGAGCCGTCGAGCAACTCGAGCAGCTCATCGCCGACTATCGAACGTCGCCATCCCTCGAGAAGTGGGCTCTCGTCCCTCTCGCCTGCGGCCAAGCGCTCCAAATCATCGCGTGAAGCCATTAGTGGCACAGCCACATCATGCTGCTTGGCTCTCAGGCGCACCAAGGCGGCCATAAGGTCCACGGCGCCGTCGATATCAGCAGGCTTGCGCTTGCGTTTGTCCAAGCGGGGAAGATCCTCCTCGGGCATTTCCATGCCGAGTTTCACGGCCGCGATCATGCCGCTGTGAGTCGATTTGGGCAGCTTGTCTGCCACTCCTCGGACAGCGCCGAGCTCAGCTGGATCCTTGGGACAACGACGCGCGATCTCTATGAGCGACTCGTCGCCCAGCACCCATCTGCGTGGGATGTCGCGGCGCTGAGCCTCGGTCTCGCGCCAGGCGGTAATCTTCTGCAGCACGCCAAGCTGCCGACGATTCAGTGACGAGAGTCTCTTTAGGCGACGGAACATCTCTTCGGGGTTGACGCGAAAAGATTCCACACTCTCAAGCCTCTCGAAATCCGCGCGGAGCCACGGAAGCCTTCCGTGCGACTCAAGTCTCTCCGAGAGCTTCCTGTAGACCTCGGGCAGATAGCGCACGTCGTTGAGAGCGTACTCGACCTGCGTGTTGGACAGCGGCCGTTTGGCCCAATCGGTGTAGGTGTCCGACTTGTCCAGCTCGACTCCGAGGAGCTCCTTCACAATGGCCCCGTAACCGACCTGCTGCGGAAAACCAGCGAGTGTGGCGGCGATCTGCGTGTCGAAGATAGGCCGAACCGTCTCGCCCATCAGGCGCCACGTGATCTCAAGATCCTGTTGCCCTGCGTGCAAGACCTTAAGGGTCGACTCGTCTTTCATGATCCGCCACAGCGGAGAGAGGTCCTCGATCGCCAGCGGATCGATGATCGCGCTGATCTCGGAGTTGCCTATCTGAATGAGGCACAATCGGGCCCAATAGGTCTTCTCACGCATGAATTCCGTGTCGACAGCGAGAACCGGGGTGCCAATCAGAGCATCGACAAGATCGTTGAGTTCTTGGGTGGTTCGTACGTACACATCATCTCCTTGCATCGAACTCCATCGTAACGCGCCTGTGTGACATCGGATAGCGTATCCTCAGCTTTGATGACCAGCGTGTTCGATCCACAGGGGAGCCGCGATGAGAATCCTTGCGATCGTGAACGCAAGAGCAGGCTTGGGGGATGCGGGCCTGTACGAGTTCCTGCGCGTCGTCGGAACAACCGGCGCCGAGATTACTTTGCGCTTCATGGTTCCGGGCAGCACCACAAAAGAACTCGTGCGCGATGCCGATGAGTTCGACCGCGTAATCGCAGCTGGCGGGGATGGAACCGTCTCGAGCGTGTGCTACGCGCTGC
>JAURYZ010000304.1 GCA_030653635.1 Coriobacteriia bacterium
GGACTGGACGCCGTCGTCGTCAAGGGTGCGAGGCGTCAGGACTTGACCCGGGGCCCTGGTTGGCTCCAGTACACTGACGTCCCCGGACCGACCGGCAACGCAGGCATCGCGGGCCACCGGACGACCTACGGAGCGCCCTTCCGCTCCCTGCATCTGCTGTCCTTGGGTGATACCATCGATCTGTACTCACCGTACCGCCGGTACCGCTATGTGGTTTCAGGCAGCGAGCGCGTCACCCCGAATCACGTCGACGTCATGGACACGACAGCGTCCCCGCAACTGACGCTCTCGGCTTGCGACCCGCCATACAGTGCACGCTACCGGCTAATAGTGCATGCGGATCTGGTCGAGGTGCGGCGACTCGAGCGCAACGAATAGGAGACTCGCACAATGCGCGTTCTGATAACGGGCGGCGCCGGCTTCATCGGCTCCAATCTGGCCAAAGCCCTCAGTGTGGATCACGAGGTCGGCATCGTTGATGATCTGTCGACGGGCAAACGCGAGAACCTACCTCCAGGCGCCTGGATGCGCGAGATGGACATCCTGGACCCGTCTCTTGCCGAGGGATTCATCGCGTTTCGACCCGACGTCGTCGTGCATCTCGCCGCTCAAGCCAGCGTCGCCGAATCAATGAGGGACCCGGCGCGGGATTGGGCCGTCAACGTTGACGGAACCGGCGCGGTCGCTCGAGCGGCTGCCGCCGCAGGCGCTTTCAGGATGCTTTCAGCTTCCTCGGCAGCGGTCTATGGGGATCCGGTCGAGTTGCCGCTTCCCGAGAGCGCGCAGAAGTCCCCACTCAGCCCTTACGGCCGCTCGAAACTGTCGGCCGAGACGATGCTCGCGCAGACTCTGGCGGCGACGCCGACAGACTTCGCGAGCATGCGATTCGCCAACGTTTACGGCCCGCGCCAGGACTGGCGCGGAGAGGGCGGTGTGGTGGCGGTCTTTTGCGCCATGATGGCCGAGGGCCGAGTGCCCACGATCCACGGAACGGGAGAACAGACCCGCGATTTCATATACGTTGGCGACGTGGTGGCGGCGCTCTTGGCAGCGATATTGACCGATTCGAGCTTGCGCGCCGGCGAGGGTGCCGGTCCCGCCTACAACATCGCCTCGGGCAAGCGCGTGAGCATAAACGAGCTTGCCCAGGTCATCGCCAAGGCATCCGAGTACACCGGCGAGATATCCCACACCGAGTCCCGAGAGGGTGACATCGCCCACAGCGCACTCGATCCGCACAAGGCGCGTTCCGTGTTCGCATGGGATGCGCGGGTCCCGCTGCCCCTTGGTATCAGCAAGACTATCGACTGGTTGATGGCCAGCCAGTGAGCGCTCGTCTCACAGCTGAACCTGCGCGCGTCGTGGCGCTTCAAGAGCTCTATAGAGCCAAACTCGCCGAGGAACTGAGGGCGGCCAGGAAGCTTCAGCCTGGGGCCGACACGGTGGCCGACAGCGGGGATTCTGAGGCCAGAGTGTTGTTCGTCAAGGGTGAGCCGGGCCCGGCGGAGGTCTGCGGAGCCGCTGTGCTCTCGGGACCTGATGGGCGAGCGGCCGCCAAATCACTCGAAGCGCTGGGTTTCGATCCTGACTCGATGTTCGCAATGCTCGCGCGTGCAGTCGTCCCATCAACAGGAGACGCTACCGGAGCTGGAGCCCCCTTGCCCGAGGCGGCGCTGCGCGTTCGGGCGACGGCCGAGGCCATCGATCCGTACGCGATTGTGGCACTCGACCCGACCGCCGCAATCGACTTGGCGGCTGCCTTTTCGGTTCCGCCGCTGCGCTTTGGCCAGCCGATTCGGGCGCTTGGAAGGGTGTTGCTCGCGGTCGACGGTCTGGAGCCCTCGCTTGGCGATCCAGCCCGCAAGCGGCGCGTGTGGGCACAACTGCGGGCACTTAAGCCCGACGCTCCTCGCTGGTGACGGGCTCACAGATTGCGCTGTAAGCACAACGAGACGCCCACAGGCGTCCCGTCGGTGTCTGGCTCGTGTGCAAAGATCAGTCTTCCTCGATCTCCGAAATCGCGCCCATGGGGCACTCTTCCATGCACGTGGCGCAGGCGGTGCAGTTCTCGTCGTTGACGGCCTCAGCGGCCTCTCCGACGATCTCAAGGACTCCCTCAGGACATGCGTCGACGCAGATCCCGCAGGCCGAGCACTCGTCTTCATTGATGATAGGTCGTGGCACCGGGCCCTCCCTCGATCCGACCGGGCGATTCGTCGCTGGTCACTGTACCTACGCACGCACTCGTTGTAAAGCACTTGAATCGTGGTCTTGAATCGTGGTCATTCGGTGTGGAAGCGGCTGTTGATCGCCGATACTGGGTATACTAACGACGTTCGTAGAAAACTTGACAACGTACGACTCAGATTCTAATGTTGCGAGTGCGGGGGACCAGCCCCGCGCTTAAGAGTGATCCAGCAATCAGGCAGATACCGTCTGGCAACGGGCAAAGCGAGTGCTCGACACGAGAGTCGGGCTATCGAAAGGAGAACCACGAAATGGCGAAGATCCTAGGAATTGACTTGGGTACGACCAACTCGGCAATGGCCATTCTCGAGGGCGGCGAGCCCTCGATCATCATTAATGCCGAGGGTGATAGAACCACCCCTTCGGTGGTCGCATTCCGCAAGGACGGCGAGCTCATCGTGGGCAAGGCCGCCAAGAACCAGGCTGTCACCAATCCTGAGAACACAATCACGTCCATCAAGCGCTTCGTCGGACGCAAGATCGGCGAGGTCTCCTCGGAAATGAAGACCGTTGCATACAAGGTAGTGAAGGGCACCAAGAATCGCGCCGCTGTCGAGGTAGAGGGCAAGGTCTACACGCCCGAGGAGATCTCGGCCCGCACCCTGCAAAAGCTCAAGGCAGACGCCGAGAAGTACCTCGGCGAGCCGATCACGCAGGCCGTCATCACGGTTCCTGCATACTTCAACGACACCCAGCGTCAGGCCACCAAGGATGCCGGCAAGATCGCCGGCCTCGAGGTCCTGCGCATCATCAACGAGCCGACCGCAGCTGCACTGGCCTACGGTCTGGACAAGGGCGGTAAGGAGCAGACCGTTCTCGTGTTCGACCTTGGCGGCGGCACGTTTGACGTCTCGATCCTTGAGATCGGAGACGGCGTGTTCGAGGTCAAGTCCACCAATGGCGACAACCACCTAGGCGGCGACGACTGGGATCAGAAGATAATCGATTGGCTCGCTGACAAGTTCAAGGCCGACACCGGCATCGACCTGCGTTTGGACAAGATGGCTCTGCAGCGCCTCAAGGAAGCTGCGGAGAAGGCCAAGATGGAGCTGTCCAGTGGCCAGACTGCGCAGATCAACCTGCCGTTCGTGACTGCTGACGCCTCCGGGCCCAAGCACCTTGATCACACGCTTACACGTGCCGAGTTCGAGAAGATTACGAGCGATTTGCTTGATCGCGTCAAGAAGCCGGTCCAGGCAGCCATGAAGGATGCCGGATTCAAGGCAGGCGACCTGGACGAAGTCATCCTCGTCGGAGGCTCCACCCGCATGCCCGCCGTTCAGGCTATCGTGAAGAAGATCACCGGCAAAGATCCGCACATGGGTGTGAACCCTGACGAGGTCGTAGCGGTCGGTGCTGCGATTCAGGCCGGTGTCTTGGGCGGAGAGGTCAAGGACATCCTGCTGCTCGACGTGACCCCGCTGTCGCTGGGCGTCGAGACACTCGGTGGTGTCATGACCAAGATGATCGAGCGCAACACCACCATCCCGACCCGCAAGACCGAGGTCTACACCACGGCCGCCGACGGTCAGACATCAGTCGAGATCCACGTCTTGCAAGGTGAGCGAGAGATTGCCGCTGGCAACAAGACGCTCGGCAAGTTCCACCTTATGAACATCCCGGCTGCGCCACGCGGCGTTCCGCAGGTCGAGGTCACGTTCGATATCGACGCCAATGGCATCGTGAACGTGTCGGCTAAGGATCGCGGCACCGGCCAGGAGCAGAAGATCACCATCACCGGTTCGACCGCGCTTTCCGACGAGGAAGTCGACCGCATGGTGAGCGACGCCGAGAGCCACGCCGACGAGGACAAGAACAAGAAGGAAGAGGCCGAGGCCC
>JAURYZ010000005.1 GCA_030653635.1 Coriobacteriia bacterium
CGATGGCACTGCTCTTCGTGGTGGGCACGCTTGTCACGCTGGCCATCGGCGGCGTGGCCTATGCAGTATCCGCATTCTCGAATGGAGGCGGTCGCGTGTCGGCGATTGTCGGCGGCGCACTCGGTGTCATGTGGCTGCTCAACTTCATTGCGAGCGTGAACAAGAGCACCGAGTTTCTGAACAAATTCTCTATCTTCTATTACTGGGAGCCCGGGCGGATCATCGATGAGGTCGCCACCAAGTCCTCGGCATGGTGGGCGTTCGGCCTGGTCGCTTCGATCTTTCCGATAGTGGCTGTCTGGCGGTTTATGCGGAGGGACGTGGCGGCTTAGGCTATCCGCAGCGGACTTAGCGGACTCACTTTCCACGTACTGTCAGTGCGGCGGCGCTTCTGCTAGCATTGCGATAATGGTGTTTCGGATGCGATACGCTGCGGCTTATGGCGAGCGACTGAATCCTCATCTGATGCACACGGGGTGGCGATGAAGGGAAGGCAACCGAATATGGGCACAGGAGCGTATTTCGGTATACGCACGAGGGTTCGAGGAGTTCTGAGTATCGCGCTCAGTGCGGCGATGCTCGCATCGCTCTTGGGGCCGGTGACGGCAATCGCCGTTCCTTTGCCCGCGACTCCGATCTCGCACGCGTACAGCTCGTTCGACCCGGCCGGCATGGAGGCGTTCGAGCTCGGCGGCTCGGCGGCGGTGGTCGGCGGTGCGGTGCGTCTCACGCCCGCCCAGCCAGACCAGGTCGGCACCATGTTCACGAAGCAGCCGCTCCGCATCAGCAGCAGCGGCAATTTCAGCACGTGCTTCTCGTTTCGTATCGACGGCTCAAGCCCCCCTGCGGGAGGTGCCGAGGGATTCACATTCGTGATCGCCTCTGACAAGGACTCGCTCGTTCCCAGCGGGCTTGGCTACACAGGCGGTGGCGGCAGCATACGTTTCGAGTTCGACACACACCAAGACGCCTGGGATCCCAACGACAACCACGTCACATTCTGGTATGACGGGAACCAGCAGTATCACGATCCGAATCTCGTCGTGACGCCCGGGTTCGACTTGGACGATGGCGGGGTCAAGTACTGCTGGATCGATTACCAGGACGGGATCACGCGGATCGCGTTTTCCGACACGCCGACACGCGTCGGAGAAGCGACTTCGTGCGGCAACTCGTGGGCGCCGTACATGGGTGGGTCTGGGATCACTGAGGCCGACGTGTACTTCGGATTCACGAGTACCACAGGCACCGATAGTGCGAACCACGAGATCTTGAGCTGGTACCTGGACGACAAGTACCACCCCGCGTGGACGACTCCGCTCGACCCTGCCACGACAAACTACTCGACCGGCCCGGCGTCGCTCGATGTCGCTGCCCAGGATTGGGTCGACACCGACACCTCGACCGAGGTGACGTTCACGGTCACCGACATGTACGGTGCGCCGATGGCGAACCAGCCCGTCGCGGTCACCTCCTCGGCAGGAACATTGTCCGTTCCCACCGCCATGAGCGATGCGAACGGATTGGCGACGGTGACCTGGACCACGCCTTCGGCAAAGCAGATCTGCTCGGTCGCGGGTGAGACGACAAGTGGTCTGCGCGTGACCGCCTCGTTTGTCGTCGGGGCGTTCAGTCCGGTCGTGGATGCGCAGCCCGATACCACGCAGGTTCCGCTCAGGAGCCAAAGGGCTGTCGCCCCCGGTGTCGAGATCTCCGATCCCGATGACACAACACTGGTCGCGGCGCGTGCGCGCATCGTGGACAGGGATCAGGAAGTGGAAAACCTGGGCCTGCCGGCTCTCAATGGCCCGATCAGCGCGACCTACGACCCGACCTACGACTGCTACCTCGAAGGTGTCGCGAGCCTCGCCGAGTACGAGCAGGCGCTTGGCTCGGTGTTCTACTACGGGTACGGGCCGCTCCCCTCGAACTCGCGCCAGGTGGAGTTCTCGGTCTTTGACGGCATTCTGTGGAGTGACCCGGTGATCAAGAACCTTAAGATCACATCGATGATGCCGTTCGCCGGCGATGATCGCTACCAGACGGCCATCGTGACCTCGCAAGAAGCGTTCGCACAGGGTGCGGACGCCGTCGTGATCGCGACGGGTGAGGACTGGCCGGACGCCTTGGGCGGCTCGGCTTTGGCAGGGGCGCTGGGTGGGCCGATCCTGCTGTCGCCCAAGGATGCTCTGCCCGCTGACGTTCTTGCCGAGATCGAGCGACTCGACGCGTCGTCCGTCTACGTGCTCGGCGGCGAGGAGGCGCTCTCCGACGACGTGCTTGCCGGGCTGACCGACCTGCTTGGCGAGGAGAACGTGACCAGACTCGGAGGCGCGGATCGCTACGAGACCGCGGAGATCATCGCCACTGAGGTCGCCGACTTCCTGGCTCAATGGGATTACGCCGTAGACACCGCATTCATCGCGACCGGCGAGAACTTCGCAGACGCGTTGGCCGCCGCTCCGCTTGCGGCCGGCAACTACTACCCGGTCTACCTTTCGGGACCTGACGGCATCTCCGACACCACGGCGCAGGCGATGCTCGACGCCGGGATCACCCGGGCGATCCTGCTTGGTGGAGAGGCCGCCGTGTCACCTGACACCGAGGTCACCGTGCTCGGCATCGGGATGACCGCCTACCGCATCGACGGCGCAGACCGCTATGAAACGGCTGCGAAGATCGCCCAGTACGGGGTCGATGAGTACGGGATGACGTGGGACGGTGTGGCGATCGCGACAGGCGAGGGCTTCGCCGATGCGCTGTCCGGTGGAGTGGCTCAGGCCAGCATCTGGTCGGTCATGCTGCTCTCGGACCCCGACTCCCTGTCTTCGGCTGCGCAAGACGCGCTGGTGGCCAACGCAGCCACGATCCAGGGCATCCGGTTCCTCGGCGGAACGAGGGCGCTGTCGCAGGCAGTGCGCGATCAGGCTCTGGATTTGATTGCGCCGTAGTCAAGCCCAACATGCTATCCAGAGGGGCGGGTCTTCGGGTCCGCCCCTCTGCCTGTGTTGAACTAGGGATCAAATCGGAGTTCTGTGCTTCCGCTTCTCAGCTGTGGGTATGCTCAACGGGTAGGCTCGATTCCCGGCAGGAGGTGTTTCTTGATGCCTCAGCAGAGTCACTGGCCGTTTGGCGGCGATTCGGGGTTCCACGTAGCGGGAGGTTTCGACCGCTCGGGAGAACTCCAGCATGAGAAGGCGCGGTTGGCCGAAAGGGCGGCGCTCCGTCAGCGGATGCGCAACAATCGTCTGATCATCGGCGGCAGAGCACATACTAAGAAGCGCGGGCTAAGCTAGCAAAGGGAGCATATGTCGCCAAGCACGTCCGGTGCGTCAAGCCGCAGATCAACACAACATGGTCTGGCGCCTGTTCTGGTCGCCTTGGCGGTCATGGTTGTCTGGGGCGGAACCCCGATCTTTTCCAAGATCGCCGCCGCGCAGATTGACCCGCTGCTCGTGGGCATATTGCGCACGGTCATTGCCGGATGCGTGGCAGGCGCGGGCCTCGCGCGGGTGAACTTCGCGACGGGGAAAGAGATTCTTAACGACATCATCGACCGCATGATCACGACGGCGAGCACCGCAGCGTTTTGGGGCCAGCAGATCTCATGTTGACGTGCTCGAGCAGGCTGAGGTGCACGAGAACACCTATCACCGGCTGAGCGAGATCGAGCTCGCCGAGGTCTCGGTGGAGATGGGCGAGTTGCATTCACCGCACGGCTTTACGCCGGGCGTCGCCAACATCGGACAGCAGGTCTATGCGCGCAAGTTCACTTCGGACTACATGCGTGAGATGAACCGCTCGGTCACCTGGTGGCTTACGCGTTGGTCCTCGGCCGAGTAGAGCCCTTGCTCGATGGAAGAACCCAAGCTGCCCGAGCCGCGTCATACCCTCAGAAGATACGGCCTCAAAGGAGGAACGACGATGTTCGCACGAATGATGATGATCGCCATGGCCGCTGCGCTAGCCTTGGTGCTCGGGGGCTGTTCGACCACGCAAAGCCCGGTCGGGTCGGTTCCCGAACCGCTGCCTGCCGAAAGCCCCGCAGCAGGCTCGCGACTCGCACCTGGCCTGCATGAGTTGGAGGACGGGAGCGTTCAGGTAGTCGG
>JAURYZ010000029.1 GCA_030653635.1 Coriobacteriia bacterium
GCACAGGTAGCCGAGGGTCGCGGGCGGTTCGAGGTCGTAGTGGACCAAAGATCCACGCAGCACCGCGATATCAAAGCTCGCGTTGTGCGCGAGGATGACCGCGCCTTGCAGGTATGGGCCGATCTGGTCCCACGCCTCGTCGAACTCGGGCTCTTGGGCGACGCGGTCCTCGTCGATGCCGTGGATCTCGGTGTTGCGCCACTCGAAATAGTTCCCGGGTGGCTGAATGAGCCAGGAGTGCTCCTCGGTGATGAAGCCGTCCTCGATGACCACGAGTCCGAGCGCACAGGCGCTGGCCTTCTCGCGATTGGCTGTCTCGAAATCGATGGCGACCCAGCGGGACGCGGTCGCACTCATCAGGCCTACTCCCATTGTGCGGTTATGTCGTGCGCCAAGGGTCGGTGCGCGAGGACCCGGTGTCAAGGTGCACGAATGAGCGAACCGAGGGGAACTAGTACTGGCGGAAGGTGAAACACAAAGGAGGGCACCACGTGTGCGCTCGAACGGCCTCTGCATCCGAGTCGAACCAACAAGCCGTGCCGAGTTTCGCGTGTGGCTAAAGGACAACAGCGATTCCTCGGCAGGTATCTGGTTGGCTGTGGGCAAGAAGGGCAACCGGGTCACCACGCTTACCTACGACGATGCGGTCCAGGAGGGGCTGTGCTTCGGGTGGATCGACAGCACGGTGCGCCGCCTCGATGCAGATCGTCAGCGTAAAGCGGCCCGAAACCCGAGTCCGCCACATTGCCGCGAAGGTCGCGATGGCGGTCGAGGCAGCCGCTACGCGCTCATGAAAGCCCCAGCTTTCCGGCTACCCATCGGGTCCACTCAGCAACGGCCTCGAAATCGCGGAAGTCGCCCTGCGTCACCCCGCTCTCGGCTATGAGCGAGTCGGTGTATGCACGCACCTCGTCGGGCTTGTCGCCCGCGGGCTTCACATCAACGAGCGCGCCGCTCTCGGCAAGCGTCGCACGGATCTGCTCGGCGATGCCTGCGGTGCCAAGCCGGTACCTATATGTTACCGCGCATCGTCACGTAGCTCGTCAGGTCGGCTCCGAGCACCGCGTCGAGCTCGGACACATCGTCAGCCGGCACTTCCACAAACGTGAATGCGAACACCGGATAGTGGTGAAAGTCGGTGGGCCGCAGCTCGAGCACTCGCGAGAAGTTCGCAGCAAACGCGGCGTAATCTACCGACTCGATGGCCGACAGCTCAACGCTCGAAGGCAGGTCAGCCACCACGAGCGCGGTCAACTTGCCGCGGCACTCCTCGGCGATCCGGGTCCAATCGGGCGAGATTCCGTCCATGTAGGTAGTGTACGGATTGATGCCGTATGCAAAGTGCGCGAGGTCAGTGGCGCACCAGCCGCCGAATCGCATCGGGTTGATCTCGATGGGCGCGATGTTCCCGGTCGCGTCCACGCGTATCTCCGCGTGCATGGGAAAGTCGGCCAGTTCCGCACGCCTGCCCACCTCGGCCAGAAACTCCGCGAACGGCCCGCGAAAGCGCTCGATCAGCTCGATGCTCGTGTAGTAGACGCGGTCGCTCACATCGTCGGCCGAGGCGAACAGGTGGCCATATATGTTCACGATGGTGACCTCGCCTGCGGAGTCGAAGTACGCGTCAACCGCGAACTCCTCGCCATCGATGACCTCCTCGACGATGAAACGATCCAGCCCCAGGACCTGATCGGGATAGACGCTTGCGAAGCTCTCGACCTCGCGCTCGATGAGGGCGACCGTTTCGGGCCACGCAGCGACCGAGTCCACGACGTGCACGCCCATGCTGAAGAAACCGACCGCCGGCTTGATCACGAACGGCAGCTTGAGTGTGGTGGGATCGAATGCGCGCAGCTCGTCCAGGCGCAGATCTGCGAAGCCGTATGCGGGATACAGGTCGGCCACAAGGCGGCGGAAACGCACCTTGTCCTTGAACACATCGATCCGGCCCGGCAACGCGGTGTCGGCCAGGTGCTCCGCAATCCAGCCGATCGCGTTTTCTGAGTTGGAGTAGAGCCGCGCGTCGGCATGGCTGGCAAAAGCGGCCGCGAACGCATCATCGTCCAGCAGCGGTGTGCCGGCGCTCGCGAACACCTCGCGCGCCATCGGTGTGTCGAGCACTGGCAGCCCTGATGCCGCAACGGTGTGAGCCAGCAGATCGGAAACGTAGGGCTCTTCGAGGATGAACATGGGTTGTGGCCGCCTTCTTGTTATGTGGCATATCCACCTGAGGCCGGTCGGGCCACAGGCACCACGGTAGCTTCTCGGCTGAGTGCTTCGGCGTCAAGGTGCGGTACTCTGGTCGTGCCAACGATTGGGGGATCCACATGCTCATGCGATCACAGGCCGTCCTGGCCACCGCGCTCACACTGATGCTCGCACTTGGCATCGCTGGCTGCGCACAAGATGCGGCCGAGCCTGCGCAAAGCCCGAAACCGACGGTCGAAAAGCCCGCGGTGCGCTTGGAGCCCCTCCACGACCAGCAGCGCTATCTCGACATCGTGGCCGCCGGCATTGGGTTGTCCTACAGCCTGGAGCCCGACACCGGCACGGCCGTGGTCGAAGCCAACGTTGAGTACTACGGCGCACTCAGATGGACCGATGACGCGGGCCGAAGCATCTTGGTCACACATCGATACGTGGCAAACGAGCCCGAGCAGTGGGTCTACATCGACGAGGGCGTCACCGAGACCGGCGTCACTGAAAACGTGCCCAAGCCTGAGATTCGCGCACAGTGGCAGGCCCTGGCCGACGCCATCGTGGCGGCTACGAACGCCGAGCCTCCGGCAACCGAGCTTTACGCCTGGACGAGCAACAGCGGAGTCTCCACAGCCTCCTACACCAGCGGCGGAGTCATCGATGACGGCAACCTAGTGCTGAACTTCGGGGCCGGAGGCAAGCTCGGCCGCGCCTCGCTCGCGATCCCGGTGCCGTAAGAAGTCGTGCTACCATCGGCTCTCGCCCGCCGCAAGACCCGTGGAGCCGCCGTGCCCCGTCGTCGCTACAGCATGATCGCAGGAGCGCGCGACGTCGCGCCCATCTTGCTTGGGATCGTGCCGTTCGGTCTTGTCGCCGGCTCACAGGTCATCAGCGCAGGATTCGGCATGGCAGAGGCCATCGGGATGTCCCTGTTCGTGAACGCGGGTGCCTCCCAGATCGCCGCCACCTCGCTATACATCGAGGGCGCTCCGCTGTTCGTCATCCTCGGCACAGCGCTCGTGATCAACGCGCGCATGTTCATCTACAGCATCTCGATAGCGCCGGTCCTGGAAAGCGCGTCGGCTCGGCTGCGACCGCTCTTGGGCCACATGCTGGTCGACCAGAACTACGCCATGACCATGACTCGTGGCCGCGAGCGTGCCGACGTGGATCCTGTGCCCTACTACATCGGCGCGTGGTTCGCGCTCGCCGGCACTTGGCAGCTCTCGTCCATCGCCGGCGCGGCCCTAGGCCCGTTCATTCCGGCCTCGTGGGGTCTCGATTTCGCCGTGCCGCTCGTGTTCCTTGCCATGCTCGTCCCCTCGCTCAAAGGCCGCCTCTCGCTTGAGGTCGCAGGCATCACCGCCATAGCCGCAGCCCTGCTGGTCCCCAGACTCCCGATGCAAACCGGTCTTCTTGTCGCCATGTTCGCCGGAATGCTGTGGGGCGCGTTGCGCCACCCTGCAAAGGAGGTGAGCTCGTGAGCGCGACAGCGACGTTCTGGCTCATCATCGCGGTGCTGGCTGTCGGCACGTGGGCTATGCGCGCGCTGCCGATCATGCTGCACGGCCACGTAGCGCTGCCTTCTTGGGCGGAGCGGTTGCTGCGCTACGTGCCGGTCGCCGCGCTAACCGCGCTCGTTGTGCCTGGCGCGCTGTACGTGAAGGTCGAGGGGGCCTACGCCTTCGCTGCGGCACGATTGCTTGCTGCGGGCGTGGCGATGCTCGTGGCTGCGCGCACAAAGAGCGTCGTATGGACGCTCGCGGCCGGCATGGTCACGTTGTGGATCGGCCAAGCCCTCCTGGGTAGCTGATTCACGCGCACGCGTAAGGCCCCAGGCATCGCTGTCGGCAACGAGTTAGATGATGAACTCGCCCCGGGCCACAAGGCGCGCGCTGCCACCGACCTCGATGGTCCCGATCTCAGCGTCTCCACCAGTCGCGCGCGCCAGCAGCTTGGACGGACGTCCGATCTCTGCGCCCTGCGAGATCTCGATCTCGTCACCCCATCTGATCGCCTCATGGCGCGAGAGATGCAGCGCGATGGGGCCTGCCGCAGAACCCGTGGCCGGATCCTCGTCGACCCCCATGCCCGGGGCGAACATGCGCGACTTGACCCGCAGGCCGTCCAGGGCAAAACAGCTCACACAGGCATCCCCCACGACAGCGGCGAGCCTGACCATATCCGGGCACAGACCAGCGACCTCCTCGGCGCGCGAGAGTGAAACCATGATGTGCAAAGGGCCGTTGCGATACGTCTCCACGGGTAGCACGGAGCGCTTGACCCCAAGAGCCACGAGCAGATCCCCGACGCGGTCGTACGCTTCGACGTGCGGATGTGGCTGAGACATGCGTCCGAAGCTGATGGATGTGCCGTCTCGCTCCAGAAGCACAGCTACGGTCCCGCTTGCGGTCTCGATGTTGATGACCCCGAGCTGCATGGGCGAAGCCAGCACGAACGCGGTCCCGAGCACAGGGTGACCGGCGAACGAGAGCTCCTCGGAAGGAGTGAATATCCTAACGCGTGCGTGACCGTCAGTTTCGGCCGGCAGAACGAACGCGCACTCGGAGAACTTGAGCTCCTTGGCCAGTGTCTGCATCTGAGCGGAGCTCAGTCGCCTGGCATCGGTGAACACGCCCAGTTGGTTGCCTTCGAAGGGCGTATCGGTGAATACATCGACGATCGTGAAGTTTACTTTGCTGATCATGGGCTCTCCGAAGGTGGAGCGTCTCGCCTCAAGGGCTTTTCGAGATTATACTCGCATGGTTATAGCCGCATGACACAAATCGGATGGCATAGCGCGCGCTGGCCTGCCATCATCGGTGCTATGACACCCAGATTGACACCCAGCGACGCGAGCGTCGAGGCCGTGGCCGGACTCATCGAGGCCCAGCCCGCAGCGCCGCACACTCTCGATTCTTTGGCCACTGCGGTGAGCCTCAGTCCGAGCCACCTGCGAAGGCTGTTCGTTGCCCGCTACGGTATGACCCCAGCCGCCTACCGCCAAAGTGCGCCGGGACTTGAGATCGCCTGGGACACCGACACGTCCGCACTCGGCACGATCGTACTCGGAGCCACTGACAAGGGCCTGTGCTGCGTGATCTTTACCAACGAATCCTCGGCACAAGAAGCGCTGGCAAACGAGTTCCCACGGGCGACGCTACGCCACGATCCGGCCGCGGTCGCCCCACAT
>JAURYZ010000040.1 GCA_030653635.1 Coriobacteriia bacterium
GTACCAGTCGCAAAACTCGTTCCAGAAAAACTCGTAGAGCGAACGTGCAGTGTCACCAAACTGGTATGTGGCCAGGCCCTCGTCAACGGTGCCCGCGAGACTCGCGAGTCGCGACAGGATCCAAGCATCGGCCACGGTCGCAGCTTCGGGTGCCCCGGGTTCGAACTCATCATCGAGGTTCATGAGTACGAAGCGGCTCGCATTCCATATCTTGTTCGCGAAGTTTCGCGAGGATGCGAGCTTCTCCTCGGCAAATTTGATGTCCTGGCTGCCTGTCGTTTGCAGCATAAGGCCGAAGCGCATGCCGTCGGCGCCGTAGTGCTCCATGAGATCGAGTGGGTCCACGCCGGTGCCCAGTGACTTGCTCATGCGCTTGCCATCGGCGTTGAAGACGGTCGGGTGGATGATGACGTCTTTGAACGGGACCTCCCCGTCCATGAAGTACATGCCGTTCATGATCATGCGCGCGACCCACAGAAACAGGATGTCGCGTGCGGTCGAGAGCACGCTCGTGGGATAGAAAAACGCAAGCTCGGGCGTCTCTTCAGGCCAGCCCAGCGTGGCAAAAGGCCACAATGCCGAGGAGAACCAAGTGTCAAGCACGTCCTCGTCCTGGCGCACAGCTGAGCTGCCGCATTTCGGGCACACGGTCACGTCGGTCTCGCTCGCGACCATTGCGCCGCATGCGTCACAGTAGAAGACTGGAATCTGGTGGCCCCACCACAGCTGGCGCGAGACACACCAGTCTCGGATGTTCTCCATCCAGTGGAAGTACACGTTCTCCCAGCGCTTGGGGTGGAACGTGACCCGTCCGTCGCGTACGGCCTCGATGGCTGGTGCGGCGAGCGGCTTCATATCCACGAACCACTGATCAGACAGCCACGGCTCGATCACGGTGTGACAGCGATAGCAGTGGCCGACGGAGTGCAGATGGTCATCGACCTTCACGAGTAGACCCTGCGCCTCAAGATCGGCGATGATCTGCTTGCGGGCCACGTAGCGATCCAGGCCGGCATACACGCCGCCCTCGCTTGAGATGGTGGCGTCCGCGTTCATGATGTTGATCTTGGCGCAATCGTGGCGCTCGCCAATATCGAAGTCGTTGGGGTCGTGCGCGGGGGTGACCTTGACCGCGCCGGTTCCGAAGCTGGGATCGACATACTCGTCAGCCACGACGGGGATCTCGCGCGCGGTGAGCGGAAGCACGACGATCGCACCGACGAGTGCCTTGTAGCGCGCGTCGTCCGGGTGCACCGCGACACAGGTGTCACCAAGCATCGTCTCGGGGCGGGTAGTGGCAACGATCAGGTGGTCGATGTCACCGACCGGCTCCTTCAAGGGGTAGCGGATGTGCCACAGGTGGCTATCGAGATCCTCGTGCTCCACCTCGATGTCGGAAAGTGCTGTCGAACAGCGGGGGCACCAGTTGATGATGCGCTTTCCTCGGTAGATGAGACCTTTGTTGAACCAGTCCACAAAGACCTTGCGCACAGCGACCTGGTAGCTGGGGTCCATGGTGAACCACTCGTCGGAGTAGTCGCACGAGCAGCCCATCGCCTTGAGCTGCGTGATTATGGTGCTGCCGTGCTCGCGGCGCCACTCCCAGCATGCCTCGATGAAGGCCTCGCGGCCCACGTCGTTGCGAGTCAGACCCTGCGCAGCGAGCTTCTGCTCGACCTTGTTTTGGGTGGCGATACCGGCGTGGTCGGTGCCCAGGATCCAGCGGGCGGGTCGGCCGGCCATACGGGCCTGGCGCGTGACGACGTCTTGGATGGTGTTGTTGAGCGCGTGGCCCATGTGCAGGGAACCGGTCACATTGGGGGGCGGGATGACAACCGCGAACGGGTCGACGCCTTCAAGTACCTGCTGCTCGAAGTAGCGCCCCTTCATCCAAGAGTCGAACACGGGCTTCTCGACCGCTTTGGGGTCGTATGCCTTGGCCATCTCAGTCATGTACGGCGCTCTGCCTTTCGGGACGCTAGTGATGTCTCAAGGATGATAAGGCAAGCGTGCGCTGAGTTACAGCAACGCGGCATCCCCCGTCCATCATATGTATGCCACCGACTGTCGATTTCTTGGATTGCGGGTATTCACATTCTTTAATAGTTCATGAGATAACTGGGTCGGATCAGTGTCCAATTGATTGTCGTTGTGAGGAGTGACGCTTATGGAGTCGAGTAGGCGAAGCTACACAGTTCGACCGGCTCTGGGCATTTCTTTGGACAATTAGGGCAAACGAAACGGCCACCCTCAGGCGGCCGTTTCGCTGTTCTACATAGACTTCTTCGCACACGGTACCGGGAAGACTACGCTGAGACCTCGACATGTCCAAGACGAACGATGGTCGGCCCATTGGAGCCGTTAACCGAGTCCTCGGTCACCACAACCGACTCGATGTCCTTCACGCTAGGAAGTTCGTACATGGTGTCCAGTAGCAGGCTCTCGAGGATCGAACGTAAACCGCGCGCACCAGTGGCGCGCTTGATTGCCTGCTGAGCGACCGCAATAAGTGCGTCGTCCGTGAACTTCAGTGTGACACCCTCCAGCGAGAAGAGGCGCTCGTACTGCTTCACCAGTGCGTTCTTGGGCACGGTGAGAATGCTCACGAGGTCTTCCTCGGAAAGCTCCTCGACGTGTGTGATGACGGGAAGCCTGCCAACGAACTCTGGTATGAGACCGAACCTGTGCAGGTCCTCGGGCAGAACATTGCCAAAGAGCACACCAGCGTCATGCTTGGATGCATCGGTCAGATCGGCGCCGAATCCAACGCCCTTCTTGCCGATGCGGTCCGCGATGATCTTGTCCAAGCCCACGAATGCGCCACCTAAGATGAACAGGATGTTCGTGGTATCGATGCGCAGCAGCTCCTGCTGGGGGTGCTTGCGCCCGCCTTGGGGAGGTACGGCAGCCTCTGTACCCTCGAGGATCTTTAGGAGCGCCTGCTGCACGCCTTCGCCGGACACGTCGCGCGTGATTGACAGGTTCTCGGCCTTGCGGGCGATCTTGTCGATCTCGTCGATGTAGATGATGCCGAGTTCGGCCTTCTTAATGTCTAAGTCCGCCGCAGTGATGAGCTTGAGCAAGATGTTCTCAACATCTTCCCCAACATAGCCAGCCTCGGTAAGTGCCGTGGCGTCCGCGATGGCGAACGGCACCTTGAGCACACGGGCCAGAGTCTGTGCGAGCAGCGTCTTACCGCATCCCGTGGGACCTAGCATCATGATGTTGCTCTTGGCCAGCTCTACATCGTTCTCGCCCGTGTCTGGCATGACCCTGACGCGC
>JAURYZ010000045.1 GCA_030653635.1 Coriobacteriia bacterium
GCGCGGTTACGCGTGCTCTGGTCGCAGGCGAACTCGATCTGCTTTACGTCGCCCCCGAGCGGCTCATGCTCGACGGAACACTGCGGCTTCTTTCCGCCCTGCCCATCGCACTGTTCGCGATCGATGAGGCTCATTGCGTGAGCCAGTGGGGGCACGACTTCAGGCCCGAGTACGTACGCCTCGGTACCCTCAAGGAGCATTTCCCGGGCGTTCCCGTGATCGCGATGACGGCGACTGCCGACGATCAGACGCGCGAGGATGTGCGCGAGCGGCTCGGCCTGCTTTCAGCACCTGTGTTCTCGGCTGGCTTCGATCGCCCTAACATCCGCTACACCGTTGCCGACAAGCTCACAGCGCCGGCCCAACTTGAGCGCTTCGTGGCCGAACATCCGAAGGATTCCGGGATTGTGTACTGCCTGTCCCGTAAGCGCGTGGAGCAGGTCGCAGCGCGACTTCGCAAAGCAGGTGTGGCTGCCTCCGCGTATCACGCGGGATTGCCCGCGCTTGAGCGCACGCGCGTTCAGGATGCGTTTCTACGCGACGAAGTCAGGGTCGTCGTGGCCACCGTTGCGTTCGGCATGGGGATCGACAAGCCCGATGTACGTTTTGTCGTTCATTACGACCTGCCCAAGAATATCGAGGGCTACTACCAAGAGACCGGTCGGGCTGGCCGAGACGGACTCCCGGCGCGCGCACTTTGCCTGTTCGGCCTACAAGATGCCGTGACCGCACGGATGCTGATCGAGAAAGGACGCAATCCCGACCAGATCAGAGTCGAGCTTCACAAACTCGAGGCCATGATCGGCTTTGCCGAGGCGACCACGTGCCGGCGCAAGGTGCTTCTAGGCTACTTCGGTGAGCGCCTGGAACAGGATTGCGGCAACTGTGACGTGTGTCTGGATCCTCCGCAGCTCTACGACGCGACCGTCCCTGCACAAAAGGCGCTTTCTGCGGTTCTTCGCACAGGAGAGCGCTTCGGGATCGGACACGTGATCGACGTGCTGCGCGGACAGGATACCGAGAAGGTGCGCCAGTGGGAGCATGAACTCCTGAGCGTATTCGGCGTCGGAGCCAAGGTCTCGCGTGACGAGTGGACGAGTGTGATCCGACAGCTGATTCATCATGGTTATCTTCGGCAGGACATCGCCGCGTACTCGGCGCTCAAGATCTGCGAAAGTGCTCGAGGGGTCCTGCGGGGCGAGGTGGCGCTGGCGTTGTCCAAGCCTCGCGCAAAGCCCGGGAAAGGACCTGCGAGGGAGAAGCAATCGATCGCTTTTGCTGCAGTGGGAGAGCTGGTCGACGAGGAGTTGTTTGAGCGCCTGCGTGAGCTTCGGCGCGTTCTGGCGGCCGAGCAGCAAGTGCCGGCATACGTGATCTTTGCAGACCGGTCGCTGGCCGATATGGCTGCTCGCAAGCCTGCGACACCAGACGAGTTCCTTGAGTGCCTTGGGGTAGGCCAGGCCAAGCTTCGGCGCTACGGAGAGGTGTTTCTCGAGGCGATCGCTGGTCGGGCGACCGGCGTCACCGCATAGATTCGCAACAGCATCAGGAGTGCGTGGACGTGTCATGGGAAGGGCACTGGACGGGGCACGCGATCCAGGGGGATGTGGCACTATGGATTCGAAGCCCAAGGGACCCCAGGGGGGACGTATGGCCGACACGATTGTTCGCTGCGCGGCGCTCTCGAAGTACTACGGCAAGAGCCGTGGAGTTGAGGACCTCAGCTTTGAGATAAGGCCCGGGCAAGTGTTCGGGTTCCTCGGCCCGAATGGAGCGGGAAAGACCACGACGATTCGCTGTCTGCTCAGTCTCCTTGCCCCCACCAGTGGCAGGTCCTATCTCTTTGATGAAGAGGTCAAGCTCAACGATTCAGCGGCGCACAGTCGCATCGGGTATGTGCCCGGGGACGTCGCTCTCTTCTCCGCTCAGACCGGGCGTTGGACCATCGATTACATCTCCGGTCTGCGCGGGCGCAAGCCTTCGAGTGCAAACGAGCTGTGCGAGAGACTCGGGTACGACCCGAGCCGTAGGGTGAAGGAGCTATCAAAGGGCAACAAGCAGAAGCTCGCCCTCGTGATTGCCCTCATGCACAATCCCGAACTGCTCGTTCTCGACGAGCCAACCTCGGGCCTGGATCCTATCAACCAGCAGGAGATCTTCGACATCATCGCCGAGCGCATCGAATGCGAAGGCACCACGGTGTTCCTCTCAAGCCACATCCTGTCTGAGGTCGAGCGCGTGTGCGACCGCGTCGGCATCATCCGAGAAGGTCGCCTCGTCGCCGAAGAATCGATCGATGACATCATTGCCAAGGCAATCCGTAAGGTGCGCATCACCTACGAGGAGCCCATCCGAGCAGAGCTCTACTCAGCGATAGGTGGAGTCAGCGAGCTGACTCAGGTCGACGCGCGCACAATCACGGCCAAAGTCACGAGCGATTTGGACGGGGCGCTGCGCGCACTTATGGATCGCCGCATCCACGACATTCAAGTGACGCATGCTTCGCTGGAGGAGATCTTTTTCCAATACTACACACGCAATGGGATTTCGACGGACACGGGAGGTGCGCCGTGAACTTCACTTTGATCCGAGCGGCCTTGCAGCAACGACGCACCTCACTTTTGTGGTATTGCATCGGTCTTGCGACCTACAGTTTCTTCATCGTTTGGTATTACCCGCAGTTCGCAGGTAACCAGGCGTTCCTCGAGCAGATCCAAAAGGTCATGAGCAAGGAGATGCTGGCTGCGTTCGGCGCGGCAGGACTCGATTTCTCCACGCTCGGCGGGTTCCTCGGCGTCGAGTATCTCAGTCTCATCTGGGTCGTGATCGCAGGCTTCGCGGTCATCAACGTCGCTGCCAAGTTCATCGCAAGCGATGTGGAGGCCGGGACGATGGAGCTCACCCTCACTCAGCCAGTCTCGCGGTTGAGCGTGGCGCTCTC
>JAURYZ010000057.1 GCA_030653635.1 Coriobacteriia bacterium
GCGACCTCGGCAGGCGTGTACAGGGTGCCGTACTCGCTGAGCTGCGAGATGGAGATGACGCGCGGCTGTGCCTGATGCTCAAAGCCAAATCCAGAAAGCTCAGGAGCCACAAGATCGGGCGTGAGCTTGCCGTCGGGCGTGTCGACCGCCACGAGCTTGACGCCCGCTATGTGCTCAGGCGCGCCGCACTCGTCGACGTTGATGTGCGCGGTGCGGGCGCAGATCACGCTCTCCCACGGGCGGCAAGCCGCGGCCAGGCATACGACGTTGGCCCCGGTGCCGTTAAACACGAACGCCACGTCCGCGTCAGGCCCAAGGCGATCCAGAAGTATCTCGGTGGCCCGGGCGGTCCATGGGTCTTCGCCGTAGGCGTGCGCGTGCCCCTCGTTCGCGGCTTCGATCGCCGCGAGCACCTGCGGATGAACGCCGGCTTGATTGTCCGAACCGAATCCCTTGTACCTCATGGGGTCATCCTCTCAGTCTCACCCTTCTTGCCGAAGAGCTGCTCGCACTCCTTCACGTACTCGCGCAGTACCGGCGCGAGCGCATCGGGGTTGCCCGGTGCAGGCATGGGTGCGGAGTTGTAGGTGTCCACGAATAGCACGTTCTCCGATTCAAGCAGGCCCTCGGCGGCATCAGCCATCATCGCTGCGAGCGCCTTGCCTGTGTACGTCGTCTCCAGCGAGAAGCCGTGCTCTGCAGCTGCAGCGACGGCAGCGAGGGTTTCGGGAGTCACGACTCCGTAACCGGGTTCGAACCAGTCGTCGCGAAGCTCGAGCGCTAGGTCGTCATACGCGAGGTCGGGAAAGCCCTCATCCACAGAGCGCAGCAGCGCGACGGTCTCGGCGGCGATGCGTCGTGCGAACAGCTCGTTCGCGACCTCGCCAGGGGTGACGCGGACCGAGACGACCTCGGTGCTCCAGCGAAGGGCGGCAAAGCCGATCGCCAGGCCCACCACGGTTCCGAGTGTTCCACCGGCGGCGTACACGAAATCGGGGCGCGGAGCCACGCCCGCCTCTACCTGGGCGGCGATCTCGAATGCGGCGTTCACATATCCAACAGCTCCCCGGTCGCTCGTGCCACCCATCGGGATGACGAGTGGCTCGATGCCGTCGCGCTTGCGCAGCATCTGCCTGACGCGCACAGCCTCGCGCGAGCCGTCCCATCCTTCGATCGGGTACACATGCGTGCCCAGGCCCGCATGCGCCAGCAGAGTCGCGGAAGCGAACGGTCCGGGCGCCTGGGGTGAGAGCACCACATGGGGTTCGAGACCCACGGAGAGCGCGTGGACTGCGGTGGCCAAAGCGTGGTTGGAGCCATACGCGCCAAACGTGATGACGGCGCGCTGTTCCTCGGCAAGTGCTGGGCCTAGGAGGAATTCGAGCTTGCGGACTTTGTTGCCTCCGTAGCGCGCGCTTGTCAGGTCGTCGCGCTTGATTGCCAGGGTACCGATGCCGCGAGTCTGGGCGAGCGCAGGCAGGTCCTGAAGCGGCGTGGGCAGATCGGCCAGTACGACACGCGCGAGACGGGCGATGCCGGGGTACTCGTCTGCCAGCGGGAATGTCATGTGATCGGCCTTTCAACTGCGTCGGTGAATGCGGCATCGTCCAAGCTACCCGAAGACCGCGAAGACCTCCACCAGGTAGTAGATGCCGACGCCAACCATCACAACTCCGGCAACCATGCCAATCGCGCGCTCATGGTCGACCAGGAAGTTGATCATCGTGCGGCTCGTGGCCCGGCCAACGAGTGAGAAAGCGAGCAGCGGCGAGACTATACCAAGCGTGTACGCAGAAAACTGCGCGATGTTGGCGGCGAAGTCCCCGGCCGTGGCCACCCGCGCAAAGAACACCGCGATGATGGCCGGATTGCACGGGATCACGATGGCACCGAAGAAGAAGCCGTAGGCCAGCGCGGCCAGATAGGGGTTCGAAATCTTGTTGGGGCGCACTTTGCGCTTGGGCTTCCACCCAGCGATCAGCACAATTCCCGCGATGACCATAATCGCAAACGCCACGGGCGACACGATGCCGATGACGCGCGTGAGCGATTCTTGGAGCCAGAACGTGAACACGAGGCCGACAATCGCCATGAATGCGATGACGCCGAGGCTCACAAGGACGCCGAACAAGGCCAGATATCGCCGCGAGTCATGACGCTCCCCGACCGTGCGCGCGAGCCGCGCGAGAAACGCCGGGTACAGCGGGATGACGCAAAGCGCCGTGGTGGGGGTGAGTACACCTAGCCAGAAGGTGTAGGCCAGATCAGCGATCGTCGACACGGGCATGCTCCTTTGGCGGGTCTACCTGGCTGCGTCTGCTAGCGTGCGCAGTTCCTCGGCGGAACGGACGTTCTCGAAGTACTCGGCGCTCGTCTGAGCTGCGTTCACGAGGATCTTGGGAGAGCGCGGTGGCGTGATGACGCCGACTCCGTAGGCATCGGTGAGCGCGCCTGTGAGCGCGGGGGGTGAGATCGCGAAGATGCCTTTGAAATCGTTTCGGGCGATGTGGTCCTTAACGGCGGCCGCGTCCTCGTTTTGATCGATGTCGATCGCAACCACGATCACCTCATCGGTGCTGGCCACGAGCTTGCTTGTCTCCACCAACTGGCGGCGACATGTGCTTCACCACACGGCGAACGATTTCACGAGCACCGGCTTGCCCTTGAAGTCCGAGATGCGGAAGGTCTTTCCGGTCTGCACGTCGACGAGATCGGTTTGGAGCCATGCGAGCTCGGAGGTGGCGGCGTCAGATCC
>JAURYZ010000060.1 GCA_030653635.1 Coriobacteriia bacterium
CAGCTTCCGTCGGAGACACGGTTGTCACAGCACCTGTCGATGGCACGGTCATTGAAGTCGGCGTCACGATCGGAGCCATGGCTCCCGTCGGCGGCGCACCAGCGATCGTGCTCGCCGACCTGAAGCACCCCTACATCGAGGCCGCCCTCGACGAGAACGACTACGCTCAGGCCTCGGTCGGATTGCCTGTTAAGGTGCTCGTCGATGCCCTTGATGGCATAACGCTCGAGGGCACCGTGACTGCGCTGTCTGCGGTGGGAAACGCGGACCAAAATGGCATCGTCACCTATGCACTCATCGCCACGCTCGATACTGCGCATATCGCGGCCACCGCAGGCATGAGTGTGAGGATCGACGTGATCACCCAACGGGCGGACGACGTACTCATCATCCCAACGCAGGCGGTGCGCATTGAGGAAGGTCGGCAGGTCGTGAGCGTGCTCGATGACCGCAATGTCGCACGGACAGTCCCGGTTTCTCTCGGCATGACTGACGGAACCAACGTAGAAGTGAAGTCCGGCCTCTCAGCAGGACAGCGCATGGCGCTACCGCAAGAGGAGCAGTGAGATGGATTCCATACTTTCGTTGTCGGCCATCACCAAGACGTACCAGCTTTCGGATCTTGCCGTGCCGGTTCTTCGGGGAGTGGATCTTGAGGTGGCCCGTGGTGAATATGTGGCCCTCATGGGGCCCTCTGGTTCGGGAAAATCGACCCTTATGAACATCATCGGCCTGCTGGACGAGCCGACGTTAGGCACTTACGTGCTAGACGGGGAGGATGCATCATCCTTAGGCGACGTCGAGAGGGCGGGGCTGCGAAATCGCATGATCGGCTTCGTCTTTCAAACGTTCAACCTGCTACCACGCATGAGCGCGCTACAGAACGTCGAGCTCCCGCTTCACTATTCCAAGGTCTCCGGAGTGCGAGAGCGGGCGCGCGCACTCCTCGATCGTGTCGGAATGAGCGACCGGCTCGATCACCTGCCCCAACAGCTGTCGGGCGGTCAGCGGCAGCGCGTGGCGATTGCGCGTGCGCTCGTGAACGATCCCGCACTCATCCTTGCCGATGAGCCCACTGGCAACCTCGATTCCCGCACCGGACTCGAGATTCTCGACCTCATAGACGAACTCAACGCACAGGGACGCACAATCGTGCTCGTGACCCATGATGCCGAGCTCGCGTCTCGCGCGGACCGCGTGATTCGGTTGCGCGACGGCCTCGTTGAAACAGAGCTCCAGGAGGTTGTGGCGTAGTCAGCACTTCTCTTCCCATCGCTCGCAGACCCACTCGTTGCAAAGCGGCGCGCGAAACTCGCGTGGCAGCAGACAGCCGGTTTCGGGATCGCAGAACTGGCACTTGCGCACGTCGACCCAGCCGGGCAGCGAGGCGCGATACTCGTCGCCCTCGGCTGTCGGCAGGTGACTGATGCGCGGGTCATGGAGAGGCTCCACTCCGGCGGCTCCCGCCGCGAGCGAGTCGGGGTGCACCGCGAGTGCTCCGCTTACCTGCAGGCGATCCAGCCACAACTCGATGTACTCCGGAAGCCAGCCCTCGCCGATATAGGCGCCCTCTTCGTCATACGCAAGATACAGCGCACAACACAGGCCCCCGCACGACGAGCACAGCTCAAAGTCATCGCCGCTGTCCTGTGAAGGAGTCGCGTTGTTGTTCATCGGCAAGCCTGATCGCCGTCCAATTTAGGCCAACGTCGGCATGGCGCTAGGGAACGTTGTAGTTGAGGGTCTTGATGACCTCGGTGTTTCCGAGCTTATCGGCCGCGTAGTATCGCAGGGTATGGGCACCGGATGGGTTTCCACCCGGATTCACGACTCCCATATTGGAGACATCGGCCGCTGTGTAGACGACAAACGCGGTACCGTCAAAGCTGTAGTAAATCTTGTCGACGCCGCAGATGTTGTCACTTGCATCCAGTCTCCACTTGTAGGTAGCCGTACTCGATGCCGTCGTTACTGGCGCCGCATTGTCGACGTACAACTTCACGTAGGTCAGCGGCGTCTGGTTGCCAGCGTAGTCCCTCGCGTAGTACTGGATCTCGTACCACGCGTTCCCGCCACCGCCATCATTGATAGTTCCGCCGTAAGTCGGCCAGAAGCCAGGCGAGCTCTTGGCCTTGGCGTAGGTCTCCAGCGGGCTCACGGTACGCGTCATATCCCACGTTCCGTCGAGCGGGTAGGCGAAGTTCGCCATCGGCTGATAGAACATCTGGTAAGGGAACCAACCCCAGTTCGTCTTGTACGTGCTCACCTCGGTGTAGATGAACGCGACGCCCGTGTTGAGTCCCTTGACCTTTGGATCGCGCACCGTCATCACCGTCGAGGTGGCGACGTACTCAGTGGAGCTCCTAGAGATGCCGTTGAAGCTCACGACAGGAGGCGTGATGTCAGATACGTCGTAGTTCTTTGTCTGAATGGCCTCTGTGTGACCCGCGCGATCTGTCGAGTAAAAGCGCAGTGTGTGTGCGTATGGCAGCGAAGCATCGGCCGGATTGGCGATGCCATTGACGGCATCCGCTGCGGTGTACAGGGTGAACGGCGCCCCATCGAAGCTGTAGTACGTCGCAACCACTCCATCTCCGACGTCAGTGGCCAGCAGCTTCCACGTGAGCGGATCGGCGATGAACTCGGTGGCCACCGTGGTCGGCGCCAGATAGTCGACACTGGTTGCCGGGCCGACCTGGTTCACGTGGCACCCGAACTGACTACCGCACTGCCAGCCCTCGGGGTTGGCGTGGCAGCCTTGACACAGACCAGTGGGCTGTACGCCGGAGCCGAACGTGTTGTGCTTGTGCTCGATATAGCCAACCGTCGCAGGATGAGGAGCGCTCGTACCCGGGTGGCATCCCCCAGTGATGCAGGTCGTGTTCCACGTGGTGAAGCTGGCACGCGGGCCGCCGGCTAGGTGACACATCGAGCAGTTGGCGTAGCTGCTCCCATGGTTCGCGAGCAGGTTCGTGCGATGGCAGCTCAGGCACTTGATCATGTAGCCCGAACCGTTGGGGTCACCATGTGGTGGCGGTACGACTGGTGCGGCGAACGTCGGACTCGCCTCGTGCACCGGCCCGTGAATCGCCACCGGGTTATGGCACGCGATGCAGTTCTTGTTGCGCAACGTGATCGCAGATGTGACGGTCACGTCGGAGGAGCTGTGGCAGCCGCAGCCGACCGGCGTGTGGACGGCGACCAAGTTTGTCCCGTTGTGACAACCAACGCCGGCGCACGTTGTCCACGTGTTGGTGTGCTGCGCGCTGTGGGGAGCGTGGCAGGCCGTGCAACTCTTGTTCTTAGCCACAACCGCAGCCTTCACGGTCGCGTCGGTAGTCCCGTGGCAAATGATGCAGCCCAAGGGCTTACCCTGAGCGTCGTTCTGGGCCTCGTGGATCGTCATCAGATTGTCCGCATGGCAGCTGGTGCACCATGTGGCCAGGCCCGCGTCGTGAGCGTTTCGGGCTCCGTGGTCCGGCGCCTTGGCACTGTGACAAATAGTGCACTCAGGCGCTACGGACGCCCGTGCCGTGGGATACACGTTTATCGCATCGAGCACGACGAACGTGCCTCGCGCGGCCTCAGCCTTGCCGCCGGTCGGTCGGATCGTGATCGTGTGCGGACCTGTGGTGACGTCGCGACCGAACACGACGGCCTGGGTCTGCGTGGAAGGGGCATAACTGTCGAAGGAGCCGACCATGGCACCGTCGATGAGCACTTCGGCCCGTCCTCGGTAGGGATCTTTGTCCGAGACGACCTCGACGCGGCGCCCGTTGAACGTCGCGGATATCGTCGAGCCCGCGATGTTGTTGTAGCTCATGCGATTACCGGTATACAGAGTGTTGGCGCGAACGCGCCAGGTCCCGGTCATGCTGATCGCGCTACTGGTTTGCAGCGGCTCTTTGGGATTCCCGCCAAGTGCGTAGTTGTAGTCCTCTACGAACACCGGGCGGGCGGCCTGCGTCGAGGGCAGGTCATGGCATCCTGCCGAAGCGCACTGGATCGAGTCAGTGAAAGACGTGCGCTGGTGCTGATCGCCGCCGACCACTCCGTAACCGATTCTGCCGGTCCACGGTGTCTGGGCAGTGAGCGAACCGTTGCCCGTCGAGGCATGAGAGGCATGTGCCGAGGAGATGGCACCCGTATGGCAAGCGTTGCAGGCGGCAACCGAGTGGCAGCTCGCGCACGCGCTCGAAGTTGCGGCTGCGTTGGCAGGCCATCGCGCGGCCGAGTGGATCGCGTGGAGCGCTGCTGCGGGGGTGTTCTTGGAGGTGGCGGTCGCAAATGCGGCGCCCGATACTGGGTCCGTGTAGCGCGGGGTCGCGGTCAGAAGCGCATCACCCCAGCCGGGATGGCACGCAGCCCCGCAGTTGGCGCCCGTCTGATGGTATGGATGCGCGCCTGCGAACCCGATATGGCAGGCCTTACACGCCGTGTCGCGGGAAACGGCCGCAACGCTCATCGGCATGGTGGTACCGTGACAAGAGGTGCACACCGCGTTCTCTATGGCCAAAGCTGTCGTGGGCATGAGCACAAGAGAGCCGAACGCCACGAGTACGAATGTAGAGACAGCAATGATTGCTCTGGAATGGATACCAAGCACAAAGGACCTCTCGCGCAGCGTCGATTGTGACTCCCTCATGTGCCATACCCTCCCATTATGAACGTGCCTGAAGGACACGCGTGATTACTGTACTTCCGCAGCAGATGACAGTACATGGTTTGTCGGCGAACGGATTGATTGTTAAGTTGGATGGGATGAATGGCTATTTCCGCCGCTTGAGCGCGAAATACGACCCGTCGTACAATGTGGGGCGGGGATTTCGGTAGTACGAGGGGAGCCGCTTCATGGGCGTCAATATGGGTGAGGGCTGGCACGTCGGGCGCAAGGACGGCGGATCGGAATGGAAAGGCGGCCCATACTCATGGCCGCAGTTAGTCGCCTTCGCTGCCGAAGGTCGCCTCACGGCCGAGGACCTCGTGTGGCATCCGAGCATGAGCGAGTGGCTGCCAGCGCGCGATATTCCGGGGCTGTTCGCGGCGCCAGAGCCGGTGGCCGCTCCCGTGGAGCCCGCGCCCGTTGCAGCGCCAGCGCCAGCGCCAGCGCCAGCGCCTGCGCCAGCGCCTG
>JAURYZ010000062.1 GCA_030653635.1 Coriobacteriia bacterium
CGGCAACATCAATCGCAGGGAGGATTCTTGAAGCCTCAACGCCCGCAAGTATATTGCTGCCGCACTCGATAGTCTCGGGACGTTCGGTAACGTCACGCATGGTGACCGTCGGCACACCGAAGATGCAGCACTCCTCTTGCACGGTGCCGCTATCGGACAGTACGCAGTACGCCTCTTTCTCGAGGCGTACGAAATCAAAGAGCCCCATTGGCGGGACGAACGTTACGTCACCTTGGCTTACACCGAACTCTCGCATCTTGTCAGCCGTACGGGGGTGAAGTGATGCCAACACAGGCATACCGTACTTGGCAACCGCCTCATTGAGCGCCTGCACCAGCGATGCGAGGCGTACTGGGTCGTCTGTCGTCTCAGCGCGATGTGTCGTGACTAGGAAGTATTTCCCCGGCTCCACGCCGAACGCCGAGAAAGGATCTGCCGCATCGATCTGAGGCATGTAGAAGTCCAGTACTTCCTTGATGGGGTTTCCTGTAACGAATATTCGTTGACGCTCGATACCCTCGCGCACCAGGTTCTCGGCACTTCGGTGCGTGTACGGCAGCAATACGCTACTGGAATGGTCAATCATGCGTCGGTTGACCTCTTCCGGCACGCGATCGTCATAGCATCGATTCCCGGCTTCCATATGGCAGACGCGAATGCCCATGCGCTTGGCCACGAACGCGGAGATTCCGGTATTAGTGTCGCCAAGAATAAGTACGGTGTCGGGCCTCTCGGCAGCAAACAAGGCTTCTGCCTTGGACAACATCTGCCCAATCTGGTCGGCGAAACTGGTTCCGCGTACGCCCATGTATTCGTCGGGATCGCGAACGCCCATCTCACGAAAGAAGAGTCCACTGAGTCGCTCATCGTAGTTCTGTCCGGTATGTACCAGTCTGTGATCGCAGGTCTCGTCAAGAACATGAATAACCCGGGACAACCTGATGATCTCTGGACGCGTGCCCAGCAGGGTCATGACCTTGGGCATCTACGCCTCCAGGTAGCTTTCGCCGATGACTTCAGGAATCTTCTGCTCAAGGAAGTCGGCCAGTTGCCCGGGACTCATGAGCGCGTGCTCCGAACTATAGTCGCCGACGAGTGCCGGCTGATCCACCGGCCCCGCAAGTTCGGGGAGCATCGGGCGTAGGGCGAAGTAACCCTCGTGTCCAGCGACCGTGCGAGTGGCTTCTTCCTCGGAAAGAAGAATCTCGTGGATCTTCTCACCGGGACGAATTCCCGTAATGACCATCTCCACCTTCCGATCCCCGATCAGGAAGGTCGCCAAATCAGTCATCTTGGCACTGGGGCACTTCGGTATGTACGTTTCGCCTGGCGCCGCGGACCTAACCGCCGCAATGATGGTATCAACTGCATCCTCAAGAGTGAGCAGGAACCTCGTCATGTCAGCAGTCGTGATTGTGACAGGACCTCCAGCGGCGATCTGATCCACGAACAGCGGCACAACCGACCCGCGTGACGCGAGCACGTTGCCATAGCGCGCCGCGATGAAGCGGGTGTTCGGCGCGCGAAGGTTGCCTTCGATGTACACCCGCTCCTGAATCGCCTTCGTCATTCCCATCACGTTCACTGGCTTACATGCCTTGTCAGTTGAGATACCAACGACGGTCTCAACCGGCAGATCGTGTTCCGCTAGGGCACGAACGAGGTTCTCTGCGCCGCCAATATTCGTACGGCAAGCCTCCCAGGGGTAGTACTCACAGCTCGGAACTTGTTTGAGAGCTGCTGCGGCGAAAACAATATCGGCGCCGTGCGCCGCACGCACCACGCTCGCATAGTCGCGCACATCACCGATAACGAATCTCAACGCCTGACGAGAGTTCTCAAATATGACCTCGTCGGTGGCCGTGCACCTCTGCATGAAATCGAGACGCATGTAGTGTTGTTTTGCCTCGTCACGCGAGAAGACGGTGACGCTGTTCGGAGTGCCCTCGGAGCCGGACATCAAGCGGCGCACAAGCACCTGACCCAACGAACCGGTCCCCCCGGTCACTAGAATATTCTTTCCCTCGAAGAGTCGTGTCACGAAACTGCTCCTAGTCCTCTGGTAACGACCTATCAGTATAGTGGGTTCAGTGACCCTTCCCAATCACGGTATCGCCGAGCCCTCAGGCTCTTCGAACTGTGCGTCCGGCGGTGCCCATCTCCCTAACCTCCGTGAGCGACGTGCCGCTCGTCATAGCCTTCACGATTCGCTTCCCACCACTCGACCGTGCGCTTGATGCCCTCGTCGAACTGCATCTGCGCCTCGAAGCCGAAGTACTCCTTGGCGCGAGTCACATCGAGCTTACGCCTAGGCTGCCCGTTGGGCTTGCTCGTGTCCCAGATAGTCTCGCCCTCAAATCCCACATGCTTGCCGATGAGCTCAGCGAGATCCTTCATCGTGATCTCCCAGCCGGCGCCCAGGTTCACGGGCTCGGCGCCATCGTAGTGCTCCGCGGCCATGACGATGGCGCGCGCACAGTCCTCGGCATAGAGGAATTCACGGGTGGGAGAACCGTCGCCCCACAGGGTCACGTCCGTACCTGCGTCGCGTGCGGTGATCATCTTGCGGATCATCGCCGGGATGACGTGACTGCTTTCCAGGTCGAAGTTGTCGCGCGGACCGTAGAGGTTCACGGGCAGAAGGAAGATGCCGTCGAACCCGTACTGCTGGCGGTATGCCTGGCACTGCACGAGCATCATCTTCTTGGCCAGGCCGTAGGGCGCGTTGGTCTCCTCGGGATACCCGTCCCAGATGTCCTCTTCGTGAAACGGGATGGGCGCGAACTTGGGGTAGGCGCAGATCGTGCCGAGCGCCACGAACTTGCCCACGCCCGCCAGGCGCGCCTGCTCAATGAGCTGGATGCCCATCATTGCGTTGTCGTAGAAGTACCTGCCGGGATTGGCCATGTTGGCACCGATGCCGCCAACGACGGCCGCAAGATGAATGATCACATCAGGCTTCGAGTCGGCCAACATGCGCACGATGGCCTCTTGCTCCACTAGATCGTACTCGGGGTACGTGGGAACGAATACGTCCGTCGCGCCGACCTGCTTCAACTGCTCAAGCAGAAATGAGCCGAGGAACCCGGCCCCGCCGGTGACGCACACGCGCTTGCCATCCCAGAAACTCATGAGCGCTCCCAATTCTCGCAGCTACGATTCATCGCGAACCCAGTCGTCCTCGATACGCACTATGTCGTCCTCGCCGAGATACTCTCCGACCTGGACCTCTATGACCTTGAGCGGCACACGGCCGCAGTTCTCGATGCGATGCACCGCACCGACCGGGATGTAGATGCTTTCGTTGATGTGTACCTCGACGATACGGTCGTCACAGGTCACCGATGCGGTGCCCGCGACCACGATCCAATGCTCACTTCGGTGGTGGTGCCGCTGGAGGCTCGGCTTGGAGCCCGAGTTGATCTCGAGCAGCTTGATCTGAAAGCCCGGCCCGGTGAGCAGGCTCGTCCACGAACCCCATGGCCTCAGACTCACCTTGGGCTTCACGACCTCGTCGACGCCTAGAGCCTTTAGCGCATCGAACACCTGGCGCACGTCTTGAGCGCGATCCCTTGGAAGCACGAGAGTCGCATCGGGAGTGTCCACCACGATGGTGTCGGAAAGCCCAAGCGTGGCGACCAGTCGATCGGTGGTATACACGGTCGTGTTGTGGCTGTCGATGTCAACGCCGCGCCCAACGCGCACGTTGCCCGACTCGTCCGCCGCAGCGACACCGTCCAAAGCCAGCAGCGAGCCTACGTCGCTCCAGTGGAGCGCCGCCGGTATGACGGCCACGCGCTTCGCGCGCTCCATCACCGCCACATCGATGGACACGGGTGTGAGGGCAGAGAAGCGGTCTCTTGCTACCGCGGCGTCGAAACCGTCGGACTCGCGCGCCTCGGCCAGCCACCTGGCAGTCTCGGCCACCTTGGCGACCTCGCCGCCAGCCGCGTCCATCTCGGCCAGCACCTGCGCCGCGCGCATGACGAAGATACCTGCGTTCCAGAAATAGCCCCCACTGGCGAGGAACTCCTCGGCACGCTTGGCATTGGGCTTCTCCACGAACTCGGCGACTCGGCAGGGCTTCACGAGGCCGTGTGCGAACTCGGGCAGCTCCTCGGCAGCACGTATGTATCCGTAGCCGGTCTCAGGGCGCGTGGCGTTGATGCCGATCGTGACGAGGTACTCGGCTTCGGCCAGGCGCACCGCACCCGCGATGCAGTCGGCCCAAAGCTCGCCGTCTTGAAGTAGGTGGTCCGAGGGGAGCACGACCATGATCGCATCGGGATCAGTGCGCTCGAGCACGGCGGCGGCGAACGCGATGGCCGGTCCGGTGTTGCGCGCCATGGGCTCCTGCAGATAGTGCAGCGCGTGCAGGCGCGTGTCGGGTTGAGCGGTGAGATGGTTGCGCAGCTCGTCGAAGAGGCGCTCATTGGTGACGATCATGATGCCATCATCGCCGACGAATGGCGCTATGCGATGCACGGCCTGGGCGATGAGCGACTCCTGACCGAACATCGAGAGGAGCTGCTTGGGGCTCAGTTCGCGCGACAAGGGCCAGAAGCGCTGACCACTGCCGCCCGCGAGAATGACTGCGTTGACATGAGACATATCTGAGGCTCTTTCGCTTGTGCGATCGCGGCGCAAGTGTGGCCGACTCACGCCCGGATGCAGGCCGATTCAGGCTGCTCGATTGTACCAGAGCCAGGCGCCACTTCGGCCCTACCGCACCATCCAACGAAGGGGTGTTCGGTCCAGTATCGCGACACTGGTGAGCGTCAGAGCAAGCACCGCTGCGGCCAAGGGGAGATTCGCGCTCACTGTCCCAAATCGCATGCTCAATACCAGCGGCTCGAGTACGCCGGACAATGCGTACTTCCAAAAGTCGTGCACCGCAAAGATGCCCAGCGATAACGCGCCTGCGGTGCCAAGCCAGCCCGGCGCGACCGTGAGACGCGGTCGAATGATCTGCCACGTGAACAAGCTCGCGCCGACGACGGAGAGCCTTGCATAACTCGACAGGCTCCAGATCGTCCATCCTGGCACGCGGAACACCGCGATAAGATCGATAGCGACTCCGCCGGCCAGCAGCGCCAGGCTCACCCACACCGGGATCTTGCGCTCGCACAGGAACACGAGTGTCGCGAACGCCAGATATGGCATGAAGTTGATCATGAGCCAGTGGTCGACCAGGATCCCTGCAAGGTCCGTCCACGCAAAGAACACACCGCTGCCAACAAGCGCTATCCACGCGATCGCTTCAACGAGACGTGTGTGCCCGGCCTCACGCATCGTCACCAGAAGTTCGAAGCCGGCCACGAGCAAGATCAGGTCGAACAGGAAGTAGAGCACCGACGCCTCGGCACCATAAAGCGACGGGCCGCCCAAGGTGATGCCTCGCAGCGTTATCGCAGCCGGCCCCACGAAGATCCAGTGCGCCACGTACTGCACGGCCACCCACGCGCCGAACACGGCGCCCAGCCGCTTGATGCGCGACAGGAAATAGCCGGGTCCGGCAACCGCGCGTTTGCGCGAGTACAGGTACAGCGAAATGAGATAGAACGAGGGCACCGCGACCTGCGTGACGACCTTGTAAAACAGGCCGACCGCTAGCTGGATCAGCAAAGCCGCGCGGCTGCCTCCCACAGGACTGAAGCCCAGCAGGGTCAGATGAGCCGTGAGCACAAGGATAATGGAGACCCCGCGCAGGGCATCGAGTGTGCCGTCACGACCGGCTATTCGCTTCCCCACGCCTACCCCAGCAGCCGCTTGAGGCTCTCACGCAGGTTCGGGCCAAGCTCCTCGGTCTCAAGCGCGAGCGCAATGTTCGCCTCGAGCCACGAGAGCACGTTGCCTGTGTCGTATCCTTCGCACTCCATCGTCACCGCGAAGATCTCCTCGTGCTTGAGCAGTTCACGCAACGCGTCGGTGAGCTGGATCTCGTTTCCTCGGCCAGGCTCGATCTTGGGCAGGATCTCCATGATCTTGGGAGTCAGCATATACCTGCCGAAGATGGCCATGTTACTCGGAGCCTCGTTCACGGGGGGTTTCTCCACCAGATCGGTAAGCTTCCACACGCCCGGTTCGACCTCGTGTCCACCGATGACCCCGTAACGCGAAACGTACTGCTGCTCGACCGGCGTGACCGCGATGACCGACCCACCCAAGCGGTCGTGCACGTCTTTGAGCTTGGGAAGGCAATCGTTCTTGGGAACCAGAACGTCGCCGAGCATGACAAAGAACGGATCGTTGTTGGTGAATGGCGCGCCGCACATGACTGCGTGACCGAGACCACGAGGGCGCTTCTGGCGCACGTAGAAGACGTCCGCCAGCTCAGAGATGTTGCGCACCTCGCGCAGCTTGGCGAGGTTGCCCGAGGCCTCAAGCAGATCTTCGAGTTCCAAGGAGCGGTCGAAGTGATCCTCGATCGCCCGCTTTCCTCGGCCGGTGATGATTAGGATCTCATCGGCGCCGGCTTGTGCGGCCTCTTCGACAACATACTGGATGACCGGTTTGTCCACGACCGGGAGCATCTCTTTTGGCTGGGACTTCGTGACCGGCAGGAACCGAGTTCCCAAACCGGCGGCTGGAATGATGGCTTTCATGATCGGCAAGACCTCTCCATAGAGACCGGAAGCGTAACCCTGCAACTCGTCCATGCTAGTACACATACCATGCGGCATGCACCCCGGAGTCCGCGA
>JAURYZ010000063.1 GCA_030653635.1 Coriobacteriia bacterium
TGATCGTGATCGACTTCATCGACATGGAAGATCACTTCCACAAGGTCGAGGTCATGCAAAGGCTGACCAAGGCCCTGGAGCGTGATCGAACAAAGACGCGCGTGACGGAGATAAGCAAGCTGGGCCTCATCGAGATGACGCGCAAGAATGTCACTGATGGGCTGTACGGCCTTTTGACCGAGCCCTGCGCCTGCTGCAATGGAGAGGGGCGGACCCTGTCCTCGACCACTAGACGCATCTCAGCCGAGCGTAGAATGCGTGAGATTCTACGCCAGGGTAGGTCGGCTGCGTACCTGTTCGGGGTGCATGAAGATACCTACGCACTTCTTATGGTTCCGGGCCAAAACGTCGTGGCAGCACTGCGCGCAGAGACCGGCAAGCAAGTGGCAATAGTGGCGGAAAGAGATTGTGCGCCGACGGAGGTGCGTGTCCTTATCGAGGGCAGGGCGGGACTTCTGCCCGGCGGAGTCGAGTGAAGGGGCCTTTTCGCCTTATCGCGGGTGGTCCTCATCGGTTGATTTCGATTGACTGTCCGCATACGCCCTGCTAGCATACTCCCTTGCGCAATCAGCGAGTGAGAGGGTTTTCCGTATGTACGCTGTCGTATCTACCGGCGGTAAGCAGCTAAAGGTCGAGAAGGGTACCATCGCCATCGTCGAGAAGCTCGACGCAGCAATCGGCGAAGCGGTCACCTTGGACGTCCTGTTCGTAGCAGATGGCGATGATATCGTCGTCGGCTCTGACGCGGCTGCAGCAACCGTGACTGTTGAGATCGTTGAGCATTTCAAGGGCGAGAAGCAGCTCATCTTCAAGTTCAAGAAGCGTAAGGGCTACAAGCGCACCAAGGGTCATCGTCAGAATCTGACGAAGGTCCTGGTCACGGATATCGCCACTTCAGGCGGTGCCAAGAAGGCTATGGCCAAGACGCCTGAGCCTAAGGCCGAGGTCGCTGCCAAGCCGGCAAAGAAAGCCGAGCCCAAGATCGAGGTCGCCAAGGCCGCTGCGGTCGAGGTCGTCACCGATCAGTGCGAAGCCATGAAAGCCGATGGCGAGCGCTGCACCAAGAAGGCTAAAGAAGGCTCCAAGTACTGTGGCGTTCACGCGAAGAAGTACGACGAGTAAGTTGCGGGACGAACGGCTCGCCCCGAGACGTGGATAGGTAGGTAGTGGATCATGGCTCATAAAAAAGGCCTCGGAAGTACAAAGAACGGTCGCGATTCCAAGGCTAAGCGGCTTGGCGTCAAGCGTTTTGGCGGCGAGACTGTGACTGCGGGTTCGATCATCGTGCGTCAGCGTGGTACTCACTTTCACCCCGGCGAGAACGTTGGCCGTGGCGGAGATGACACTTTGTTCGCCAAGATTCACGGTACAGTGGAGTTCACGCGTGGGCTCAAGCGCCGCGTGCACATCCGACCGCTCGAGGGCTAGCGGAGAGACAGCCCGGAGCACCGCGAAATAGTGACTTCGAAAAGGCCCTCCGCTCCGATACACGGGGCGGGGGGTCTTTGCATAGTTCTCGCGGATGCACAGCACGGAGGTAGGACCATGTTCATAGATGAGGCAAAGATACATGTGACCGCCGGCAACGGCGGCGCTGGCTGCAGATCGTTTCGGCGTGAAGCGCATGTGCCCAGAGGTGGCCCGGATGGCGGAGACGGCGGCAACGGCGGCGATGTGATCCTTGAGGCTGATGGCGCGATTTCTACGCTCCTCGACTATCACTACAAGCGCCACTACAAAGCTTTGCGAGGTGTGCACGGCAAGGGCTCACGCCTGAACGGCGCCAACGGCGAGCAGATGATCTTGAGGGTGCCGCTGGGTACTGTGGTTCGCGACGGCGAAACTGGTGAGTTGATAGCTGACCTCACTTTGCAAGGTGAGCGCGCTGTCATCGCCCGTGGCGGTCGTGGCGGCCGAGGCAACATCCACTTCGTGACGCCTACGAGACGTGCTCCCGCCTTTGCCGAACTCGGTGAACCTGCCGAGGAATGCTGGGTGGCGCTGGAGATGAAGCTTCTGGCAGATGCCGCACTCGTTGGATTCCCGAGCGTGGGCAAGTCGTCTCTCATCGCACGGATGAGCGCCGCTAGGCCCAAAGTTGCTGATTACCCGTTCACTACCCTGGCCCCGAACCTAGGTGTCGTGCGCGCCGGACATTACAGCTACGTTGTCGCCGACGTTCCCGGTCTTATCGAGGGTGCCAGCGAGGGCAAGGGCCTTGGCCATGCGTTTCTTCGGCATATTGAACGCACGGCGCTCATCATTCATGTAGTAGATCTCACGGGAAGCTACGACAACCGCGACGTGCTAGAGGACGTCGCGGTCATCGAGGGCGAGCTCGCGTCGCACGCCGACGAATTGGCCCGTCGCCCCTGGGTATTGGTGGGCAACAAGTGCGATGTAGAGGGCACCGAGCATGCCTCCGAGGCGTTGGCCAAGCTAGCCTGCGAGCGCGAGGTGCCGTATTTTGCGGTCTCCGCAGCTACGGGCGAGAATGTGGATTCGCTGATACTGCGCGTGGGCGATATGGTGCACGAAGAACGTCAGGCTGCAGCTGCTTTCGCCGCAACGCAGGTTGAGGCTCGCTATGTGCATCACCGCACCGACGAGCGTACGTTCAGCGTGGTTCGCGAGGGTGACGGATGGCGGGTCATCGGCAAGGGCATCGAGCGCATGGTCATCATGACTGAGATGGGCAATGATGAAGCACTCGCATTCCTTCAGAAGCGTCTCATGAAGGCTGGGGTCGAGAAGGCCCTTGAAGCTGCCGGCGCTGTTGACGGAGAAGACATCCACATAGCGGGCGTGACGTTCGAATTCGAAGGCATTATGGGCGTCGACGAAGAGATCGAGCATATCGAAGACGAGCTCGAGTAGGGGGGCATGTGATGGCCGCGAATCGTCGGATTGTGATTAAGGTCGGCACCTCGACGCTTGCGTGCGCCGAAGGCGGACTGGACTTAGATGTCGCATCCGACATTACACGCCAGATCCATGCGCTCAAGTCCGATGGGTGGCAGCCCATCCTTGTGTCCAGCGGCGCTATCGCGGCCGGTATTCGGGCACTGGGTATGGCGGCCAAGCCCACGGATATGCCGTCGTTGCAGGCCTCGGCCAGTGTTGGCCAGGTACGCATACTCGGAATGTACGCCGAACTGTTCGGCGAATTCGGCATGGTCGTCGGTCAGGTGCTGCTCACGCGCAATGACACCAAGGACCGCCAGGCGTATCTGCACGCGAGAGATACGTTCGATCGACTGCTTTCGCTGGGATGCGTGCCCATCGTGAACGAGAACGATACGATTGCGGTTGACGAGATCCGTTTCGGCGACAACGATACGCTGGCCGCACTTGTGGCCGTGATGGTCGGTGCTGATCTGGTCGTTCTACTGTCTGACATCGAGGGTCTGTACTCCGCTGATCCCAGGCTCGACGCTGAAGCCGAACTGCTCGAGCACGTCTCGGAGCTGACCGAGCAGATGCTATCGGCCGCTGGCGGCGCGGGCTCGGCCATGGGCTCGGGCGGCATGCTCACCAAGGTCGAGGCGGCCAAGGTGCTCATGCGGGCCGGTATCCCGATGGTGGTGTGTGACGGTCGCCGAGTCGATGTCATCACTGACGCGGCCCTTGGCAAACCGGTCGGCACATATTTCGCCGGTGCGAACCAAGCGATAGGCGCTCGCAAGCTGTGGATCGCTGTGGGTCACAAGCCCACCGGACACATCGTCATCGACGACGGTGCCAGAGAGGCACTGACGCTTCGCGGAAAGTCGTTGCTGCCGGCCGGGGTGGTCGGCGTGTTCGGCACGTTCATGCCTGGCGATGCGATAGAATTGCGTGACGGGCAAGGTGGCGTCGTGGCGCGGGGTTTGACCGCGGTCTCCTCGGCAGATCTTGATCGGGTAAAAGGCATGAAGTCTGCGCAGATTGCAAAGGATGCGCAGCATGTCGTGGGAGTCGAAGTCGTTCACAGGGACCATCTGGTCATCCTGTAGCATTCGTTATAGCAAAGTGAAGAGGGAGCTGCACTGATGTCGGAAGTTATCATGCTCGCCGAGAAAGCACGTGAGGCCGCAGGTAGGCTTGCGATCACCTCTAGCGGACAGCGCAATCGCGCGCTGCTGGCGATGTCGCACGCTCTGACCCACCATCAAGAGAGCATCCTAGAGGCCAACACCCGCGATATGGATGACGCGCGCGCCAAGAACGTCGGAGCCTCGTTGCTCGATAGGCTCGAGCTTAACCCGGCCAGACTCAAGTCGATGTCCGAGGCCCTGCGCGCCCTGTCGCTTCTGCCCGATCCGGTGGGCGAGGTTGTGGAAGGCTACACAATGCCAAATGGCATCAGGCTGTCCAAGATCCGCGTGCCGCTCGGTGTGGTCGGCATGATCTACGAGGCTCGTCCCAACGTGACCGCTGACGCCGCTGGATTGTGCATCAAGACCGGCAACGCCGTGGTGCTGCGCGGTGGCTCGCTTTCAGTGAACTCGAACATCACGTTGGCAAACGTGCTGTCCAACGCGGCGACGGCCGCTGGCATGCCCGAGGGTTGCATCCAG
>JAURYZ010000074.1 GCA_030653635.1 Coriobacteriia bacterium
GCGCGCGGCGTGAAGGCTGATGGCACCGAGTTTCCGGTGAGAGTCGACGTCATAGTAATCGAGCAGGGCGCGAGCTCGATGGTCATTACCTTCTTCACGGATATGACCGAGCGGGTGAGGGCCGAAGAGGCGCTTCGCGACAGTGCTTCACAGTACCGGGCACTGTTCGAGAACTCGCCGGTGTCGCTTTGGGAGCAGGACTTCTCGGAAGCCAGGCGGATACTTGCCACGCTCGATGTACCGATCGACGAGCTGCGCGAGTACCTGCTGGACAATCCGGAAGTCCTGGCCAGGGCCGCAGCGGGCATGGTCGTGCGACGCGTGAACGGGACGACTCTTGAGTTGTGGCATGCACGCTCGGAGGCGGATCTCGCGGGCGGGCTTGACCCATATGTCATCGACGCGAATCAGGAGCTGTACGCGCTAGAACTCGTTGCGATCGCACGTGGCGAGCAGCGGTTCTTTGGCATGGCTGAGATCCCCACGCTCGATGAGCACGTGATGTTCGCGAACATCTACTGGACGGTCGCGCCCGGGTATGAGGCCACGTACGGCAAAGTCTTCGTCTCGATCATCGACCTGAGCGATCAGCGACGTATGCAGCTTCAGCTGATGCGCTACAAGGATAGCCTCGAGGTTCTCGTAGAGGAACGGACTGCGGAACTCAGCCAGGCCAACACGAGCCTGCTTGAGGCGACCAAAGCCAAAGACAAGTTCCTGGCAGCCATGAGTCACGAGCTTCGCACTCCCTTAAACTCAATCATCGGGTTCTCCGGGACCATCCTGCAGCGGCTCGCCGGCGAGATCAACGAGGAGCAGGAGCGCCAACTCACGCTCGTGCAGCGCTCGGGTCGACATCTACTCATGCTCATAAACCAGGTTCTTGACCTGTCGCGGATCGAAGCTGGTCAGGAGCACTTCGAGCCCGAGGAGTTTGCGGTGGGCACGTTCGTCGAGGAGCTCGTGGACGACGTTTCCGGGCTGGCCGAAGACAAAGGAGTCGCGGTTGAATCGGATATCACGGCGGCGCCTGAATCAATCGTCAGTGATCGCGATCGGCTCAAGCAGATCCTTCTGAATCTGCTGTCGAACGGTATCAAGTTCACCGAAAAGGGCGAGGTCAGCCTATCTGCATCCGTCCAAGGTGAGCTTGTGGTGTTTCGTGTCAGTGATTCAGGCCCGGGTATCCCCTTCGACGAGCAGGGCAACGTGTTCGAGGCGTTCCACCAGATTCGCACCTCGGTCGGGCACAAGCCCGCGGGCACCGGTCTGGGCCTGTCGATCAGCCGTGAACTCGCCACGCTTTTGGGCGGCACGATATCGCTTGAGAGCGAGCCGGGCCATGGGTCGTGTTTCATCGTTCGGATTCCTCGCGATGCCGCAAGTGGGGACTCCCTCGGGCCGGACGTGACATAATCGCAAGCATCGTCACAGCTATTCCAAGGAGCATCCACGCTATGACAAACACTCGTTCAGCAGAGTCCTTCGACGCCGCATGCAATCTGATACCGGGCGGCGTGAACTCACCGGTTCGCGCCTTCAAGAGCGTGGGCTGCTCTCCGATCTTTTACGATCGGGCAAAGGGCTCGCACGTGTGGGATGTCGACGGCAACGAGTACATTGATTTCGTGGCTTCGTGGGGCCCGATGATCCTGGGGCATGCGCCCGAGGCCGTGCTGGACAAGGTCCGCGAGCAGTTGAGTCGCGGCACGAGCTACGGGGCGCCGACCCTTATCGAGGTCGAGATGGCCGAGGCGGTCATCAAGGCGGTCCCGAGCGTGGAGATGGTGAGGTTCGTCTCCAGTGGTACCGAGGCGACCATGAGTGCGATACGCTTGGCCCGGGGCTACACCGGCCGAGAGAAGTTCATCAAGTTCGACGGCAACTACCACGGCCACTCCGACGCACTGCTTGTGGCGGCCGGTTCCGGTCTGCTGACCTTGGGCATTCCTAGCACTCTTGGAGTGACCAAGGGCGCTATTGCGGACACCATCGTATTGCCGTACAACGACCTTGAGTCGGTGCGCGAGACGCTCAAGGCTCAAGGCGAGCAGGTGGCCGCGATAATCCTTGAGCCGGTCGCGGCGAACATGGGCGTTGTGTTGCCGAAGCCCGGCTACCTGCAGGGCCTGCGCGACCTGTGTGACGAGTACGGCGTCGTGCTCATTTTCGACGAGGTTATCACCGGCTTTAGGCTTGCGCTCGGTGGCGCCCAGGAGTACTACGGTGTGACGCCGGATCTCACCACCATGGGCAAGATCATCGGAGGCGGGTTCCCGGTCGGCGCGTTTGGCGGCAAGCGCGAGATCATGGAGTACCTCGCGCCTGTCGGGCCGGTGTATCAGGCCGGAACCCTGTCGGGCAATCCCGTGGCCATGGTCGCGGGACTGGCCACGCTCGATGCGCTCAGCCAGCCCGGCGTCTACGCGGAGCTCGACCGCAAGAGCAAGCGTCTTGCAGATGGATTGTGTCGCGCATCGGGCGACGCGGCCATCCATACCTACTGCACTCGAGTCGGCTCGATCTCGTGCATGTTCTTCACACACCTTGAGGTCTCGAGCTGGGCTACCGCCTCCACCTCAGATATCGATCGCTACGGTCGCTTCTTCCGAGGAGTGCTCGAAAAGGGCTTCACGATCGCCCCAAGTCAGTTTGAGGCTACATTCGTGGGCCTCGCCCACACAGACGAGGAGATCGATTCATATGTCGAGGCGGCGGCCACCGTCATGAAGACGCTGTAGGCATTCCGGCTACGTTGCGCTGCGGCGCAAGTGCGCGTAATAAGCGCAACGCATGCGTTCCGGATGCATTAAGCGCATTAAGCGCAAGACCGTGCTAGACTTAGGGTGTGCCTCAGATGCTGACACCCAAGCAGGTGGCGACGCGTCTCGCCGTGTCGCCCCGTACCGTCTACCTGTGGATCGAGCAGGGACGGCTTCCCGCTGTCCGGCTATCCGAGCGCGTGACGCGCGTGTCCGAGGACGCACTTGCGGCGTTCGAAGCGGCAGGTGCCGGGGCCAGCTCGACCACGGTTTCGCCCAACGGACAGAGCTTCGCTGCCGAGGAGAGGGTGGCGTACGGGGCGACGACGCTTCAGCGGCGGCCGAGCGGCATGGCCACTCCAGCGCAACGACTCCGAAGTCTTCTGGACAAGCACCGCATCGAGATTCTCGAAATAGCGGAGCGGCGCCGAACCGAGAACCTGCGGGTCTTCGGCTCCGTTGCGCGAGGCGACGCGCACGATGGGAGTGATATCGACATACTCGTGGATCTGAAGGCCCACGCATCGCTCCTCGACCTCAATGGTCTGAACGGCGAACTCGAGGCGCTCCTCGGCGTCGATGTTGATGTGGTGCCCGCCAAGAACCTCAAGCCCCAGATCAGGGATCGGGTGCTCGATGAGGCGATTCCGTTGTGATTGCGAGGCGCGAGCAGCGGCTGCGGTTGTGGGATATGCAAGATGCGGCCCAGAAGATCCTCGAGCGCACTATCGATGGTCGCGCGGCGTTCATGCACGATGAGTTGGTCCAAGTTTGGGTGGTGCACCATCTGGAGATCATTGGCGAGGCGGCGACGCACGTGTCTCAGGGGATCAGGCTGTCTCACCCCGAAGTGGACTGGATTGCAGTCACGGGCACGCGGAACCAACTTGCCCACGGCTACTTCGACGTTGATCTTGGCCTGATCTGGGAGACAGTCGAGCGCGATGTCCCTGTCCTGCTGGCCCAGGTCGCGCGCATTCTTGAGTCGATGTCAAAGGTCGAACTCGCTGAGTAGTATCGCCCCCATACCTGACAC
>JAURYZ010000075.1 GCA_030653635.1 Coriobacteriia bacterium
GCAGTACCATCGCTCCATCGGGCTATCTTACCCCAATGCCGAGGATGCCGAGCGGGGGCTAGCAAGCGGAATGATTTCCAAGCGAGAGCATCGCACTATCATCGAAGCGATGCGTCACCTCAAGCAGCCTCCCTGGAACACCGCCTTGGGCGGCGAGATCATGATCCACGGCGGAGGCACCCATGCGGACTGGACGGCAGGGTGCATCGCCGCATCTAACAAGGATGCCGAGGAACTCTACAACGCCCTGCCGCTTGGAACCAGCGTGCTCATCGAACCGTGACGCCGGATGGCGCGAAGGCTACTTGCTGCGTTTGGCTGTGAGCGACTCGATCTTGAACACAAGCGCTGTGAAGCCATCGAGTCGATCACTCAGCTGCCAGGCACGTGAGTTCCAGTAGCCCTCGGAGTCGGTTTCGAGATGCTCAACGAGCGTGCGGATCGCCAGCAGCTTCTCCTCAGCATCAGAGACTGTGCGCATCGTCCCGTCCATGACCACCGACTCGAACGGGTGCTCGCACTCGCCCTGAGTGTAGCCGTGGTCGATGACGACGCTCGCGCATGCGCGCGGCTCGCGGCCGATGATGTCGAGCTTGCGACCTTCGTGGGCCACGTGGAAGTACAGGCTCATCGACTCTGGGTCAAAGCCGTAGCTCAAGGTGACCGCGTAGGGCCGGCCCTCGTCCACGAGTGCGAGTGTCGCGTACCGGCCGGCATCAAGCAGCCCGTGTATCTCGTCGCGATCTGTGATCTCGCGGTCTTGGCGACGCATGTGGTACGACGCGCTCATCTGCTCTCCTTGGTCGACGAGATCGTAGCGTAGCGCACCGCATACTTACCCCCACAGACGGGCTGGCATGACGGTCATTGCAGCTAGGTTCTTGTGGAACCGAGCCGCACGCGGCTCATGCGAGCCGCAGGGCCGCTCTCGGGATCATATGCGCCCCGGACACCCAGCGCGGTCGGCCAGAACGCGAGGGATGAGCCCAGCGCCCACAGTAGTGCTGCGGCCAGGCCCGGTCGCTTGGGGCCGGGGCCCAGATCGAGCAGGAACATGCCCGGCGTGCGACCCAAAAGGCCCAAAGTGAGCCAGCAGTACAGCACGTGCACCACGATGATGCTAAGCAGGATGCTGCCCACGAATATCGGCACCGACAGCACCGCACGCGCAAACGGGAACGGGAAAGCTATGACTGCGGCCACAAATGCGGCCGCGAAATCGATCAACGATGCGGTCCTTGCACGCGATGGCTCCGCCACACCGACGAACTCGAACTCCCTGATACTCACGAATCGCCCCCTTGGGTCACGTCGCGTCGCGCCGCCGCAAACGCCTCAACGAGCGCTGCCAACTCCTGTGAGGTCGATATGCCGCCATCGTCGCTTATGAGCAGACCGCCGGCCTCAGCCCACAGGGCGGCCATGGTACCCGCGGCCACGGCAGATGTGTCGCCTGCACGCAGAGCGTCGCCCGAGATCCCGCCCAGCACCTGCATGTCCGCACGCCTTGCAGCGGCCAGCACAGCCTCAAACTGCTCGGCGCCCAGCCCTCCGGGATGCAGGGCGGCAAAGCCGGCCTTTCGAATGCCCGCCAGCAGCGGGCGCATATCGCCGTCCGAGTGAAACACCGACGGTACCGCTTCGAGCGCAGCCTCCTCGGCAAGTCTCGCACAACGTGGGAGGACCTCTTCGAGCGCGAAGTCGGGACTCACGAGCGGACCTTTGGCTCCAGCCAAGTCGTCTGCGACCACAATAGCGGCGACCTCGAGCCTCAGTCCCCGGCGGACCTGCTCGATCGCCTCAGGCATGTGCCGGTCCATCGCTCGGCCCAATGCCATCGGATCGAGCGCACTTTGCCGAAGAGTGGCGTCCCAGCCGTCATCTGCCGCGACGCGACCCAGAGGGCCGTCGACCACCCACATCGTTGCGGTTCCGCACTCGCCGATCCGGCCGACTGCCTCGGCGGCCCAGACCTCAGACGCGTGGACGAAGGCGAAGTCCGCACCGATGTTGTCACAGGCCGCCGCGAGTCGCATCGGCGCGTGGCGTGAGCCCCACATGAGTCCCTCGATGGCGGCAAGCGGCAGGAACGTCGTACCGAGCACGAGTCCCGGCTGACCGGCCAGCGCTTCTCTGATTCGGATCTCGGCTGGGAGCATCGTGTGTCCTAGAACAGGCTGAGTCCGGCAGAAACGGCCTCGGAGGCCCCCCACACGAGCAGGAACGCCCCGAGTACGCCTAGGGCGACAGAGAGAAATGCCTTCGGCCACTCCATATCAAGTAACCATGCCGCGCACGATCCAGAGTAGGCACCGGTTCCGGGAAGCGGGATCGCAACAAACACTGCAAGACCGATGACGCCGTACTTCTCCACCAAGGGGTGCGCCTTCTTGCGAACGCTCTCCAGCTTGCGATGAAGCCACGAGCCATCCGGAATGACATCGTAGACCCAACCTAGGATGAAGTAGGTCGGGAAGAATACGAGAACGTTCGTGAGCAAGATCAGCGGCAGATAGAGTCGGTCACCCTGCTGGATCGCGAGAGGTATCGCTCCACGCAACTCAACCCACGGCACTGCTGTAAGTACAGCGTATTTGAGGAACGCGGGTAACTGCGC
>JAURYZ010000081.1 GCA_030653635.1 Coriobacteriia bacterium
TGATCCCATACTTCTGACCGAGGCTGGCTGCCTGCGGATCATTGTCCGTATCGATGAGCCGGAACTCGACCTTGCCTTGATACTCCTGCTTTAGCCCGTCGACCACGGGCTTCATTGTTTTGCAGCTGGGTCACCAATCGGTGTAGAACTCATAAAGCACCGGGCTGTCCATCGGCTGCTCATCTGCGGCTGGGGCCGCGGCGACTACCGCACCGCGCTCAACCTCGCCCGCCCAAGCAACCATGCCTTGGTTGAAGTGATATATCTTCTTGAATCCAGCGCCTTTGAAATACTCGACTGCGGCGACCGAACGTGAGCCCGTCGCGCAGTAGACTGCCACCGGCACTGCCGGATCGAGCGAAGAGGCCGCAGAGGAGAGCTGGTCGACCGGTATATTGACCGCAGTTGGAATGTGGCCGGCTTCATATTCGCCGGACGTCCGCACGTCTATAACCACCGTGCCCGTCTGGGCCAACTCCGACATCCGGTCTGCGCTGACGTTCTCAACTTGAGCCCCGCCGTCGCTGGGGCTAAACATCATGAACCCGACGCCGACGATCGCCACAGCGACGATCGCCCATATGATGCCTTTGGTGTTCTTGTTCTTCATCGGCTCCACTTTCTCGAAGGCCGTCCATGTCGCCGCATTATACCCCTAGGGGTATCCAATTCGCAACTCCGGCCGATATGGAACTCAAGGTCGGGGATAATAACGGGTATCGCGGTCTGAATATCGATAGAGCAAAGTAGCGGCCATCATTCCGTACCGCGTGGGGAGGACCCGTCAATAGCACAGGGAGTCTGTTCGTGTCCCAGAAAACCGAACGTCCTGCCACGTCCGATTCGCGTCCTCCGTTTCGCGCCGAGCTGTACTCCGAGGAGCGGCTGGCTCAGCGTGCGCGGGAGCTTGCTCAGGCCCAGTCGTGGACATCAGAACTCGCAGAGCTGGATTCTCCCCTCTCGAGCTTGCTCAGCCTAGCTTCCGAAGAACTCGCCCAGCACTACGCGCTTTTGAGTGAAGCGGTTCGGTTGCAGCATCCGATCTCTCCTGCCGCCGAGTGGTTGCTGGACAACTACTACCTGATAGACGAACAGATGCAGCTCATTCGGGACGACCTGCCCGCCAATTACAGCCGCGAGCTTCCTTGGCTCACCTCCGGTCCGTTCGCACACAACCCTCGAATCTTCGAAGCCGTTACCGAGCTTCTTTCCCACACGGACGCTCGCATCGACGAGACCGTACTATCAAGGTTCATCGGCGGGTTTCAAGATGTCTCTCCATTGTCCATCGGTGAGATCTGGGGAATACCAATAACTTTGCGCATAGCGCTGGTCGAGAATCTTCGACGATTGTCTGGCCGAGTCGTGGCTGCGCACATTTCTACGCGCGCGGCCGATGAATGGGCTGACGCGCTACTCACTGCGGTGTCGGACAGCGCTGACTCGCTACGCGAGATGGTCGCCCAGCTGGAGACGCAGGCTGACAGCGCCGATTCGGTCTTCCTGATGCGACTCGCACAAAGGCTCTCCGGTCAAGACACCGGGATTGAAGTGCTAGGCGCATGGCTCGAGCGACGATTCCACCACGCGGGCATCGACCTAGACGAGCTGGCCCACGGCCTGCAACAGGTCCAGGCAGCCGACCAGGTTTCAATCGCCAATTCGATCACATCGATCCGGTTCCTGGACGCCTACGAATGGCGAGGGTTCTTCGAGCACTCGAGTTTCGTCGAGCAGATATTGCGAGAGGATCCGATCGGCGTCTATCCTCGCATGGATTTCAAGAGCCGCGACCGATACCGCCATGCGCTGGAAGGCATCGCCAGACGCTGCCCGCTCGATGAGATCACAGTGGCCGAAGCTGTTGTGAGCTGGACTCTCGATTCGCTGGTCCGAGTGCCATCCGATGAGATTGCCGCTCACGTAGGCCACTATCTGATCAGTTCGGGTCGCTCCAAATTGGAAACGAGCGTTGAATACCGGCCCCGCATGCGCGAACGTCTGTACCGTGGCCCGCTTGCGCGCAAGGGCTTGTTCTACTGGGGGATGCTCGGAGGCACCACCCTTGTGCTGGCTGTCGCGCTGCTTTTGGCCATTGCGCTGTCCGGCGCAAAGCTCGGCGCCATGCTCGCACTGGGTCTGGTAGCGCTCATCCCACTGTCCGATCTCGCACTCACGGTAACGAACCGCGTGTCTAGCTGGGTGTTCCCGCCTCGCATGATGCCCAAGCTAGATTACCTAAGCCCGGTGAGCGAAGCGCACAGGACGCTCGTCGTGATACCGGCCCTCTTCTCCTCGCCCGCAGCCGTGCGTCACGTCCTGGACAACCTCGAGATCGCCTACTTGGCCAACCGGGATGAGCAGGTCGTCTTTGGCGTACTGGGCGACCTGAAGACCTCTGCCGAGGAGCACCTTCCCACTGACGATACGGTCATAAGCGCGGCCGTCGACGGAATCGAGATGCTCAATACTCGGTACCTTGCAGAACACGGGCGGAGCCCATTTTGCCTGTTCATCCGGGAACGCCGGTATGACCCGCTGGAGCGCTCGTGGATGGGCTGGGAGCGCAAGCGCGGGGCACTCGTGGAGCTCAACCGCGCTCTGCGCGGCTCGACCGCAACGTCCTTCAGCCACAGAGTCGCGCAAGAGGAGTTTCTTGCCTCAGTGACCTTCGTGATCACGCTGGACTCAGATACGGTGCTCGCACGCGATGGAGCTCGCAAGCTCGTGAGCACGATAGCCCACCCCCTGAACCGCGCGATTCTGAAGCCCGGCGACAAGCGGGTGGGCGCGGGGTACGGCCTGATACAACCGCGCGTGGGAATGTCGCTTCCGGCGTCATCGCGCTCGTTTTTCGCGTGGCTGTACTCGGGAGTCACGGGCGTCGACCCATACGTCGGCGCTGTCTCGGACACGTACCAAGACGTGTTCGGAGAGGGCAGCTTCACTGGCAAAGGCATCTATGAAGTCAGTGTGTTCAACGCGGTGCTCGAAGGCCGCTTCCCAGATGACACATTGCTGTCGCACGACTTGATCGAGGGCTGCTACCTACGCGTCGGTCTCGCAAGCGATATCGAGGTGCTCGACGATCATCCGGCGAGCTATTTGTCACACATGGCGCGAAGGCACAGGTGGGTCCGCGGCGATTGGCAGACGCTTCCATGGCTGGGGGCGCAAGTCCCGAACGATGATGGCCACGAGCCCAACGTACTCACCGTGCTGCATAGATGGAAGCTGGTGGACAACATCCGCCGCTCACTCGTGGCCCCGGCTCTGGTCGCCTTGGTGACTGCTGGCTGGTTGCTGCTTCCTGGACCTGCGTGGGCCTGGCCTTTGGCACTGGGACTCGTTGTGTTCTTTCCTGTGTACTTCAATTTCGCGGACTCGCTCGTGTTCCGTTCACACGAAGTGACGTTTAGTTCGAGTGCGAGGTCGGCCGGACATGACTTCGGTCGCGACTCAGCGCGCGCCCTTCTTGCCCTGTCTCTTCTGCCGCACCAGGCGCAGGTCATGCTCGATGCGGCCTCCAGAGCACTTTGGCGCATGAACATCTCTCATCGCAACCTGCTCGAATGGGAGACCGCTGCCGATGCCGACAAGCGCCTGGGGTCAGGACTTGGGGAGTTTGTAAGGCGCATCGGGCCGGCATCGGCGACGGCGACCCTGCTACTCGTTCCTGCAGCGATGCAAAGTCCGGCCCGCGCGGCGGTCGCCTCCGGGCTTGCGCTACTGTGGCTCGCAGCACCAGTGCTCGCATGGCGTGTGTCGCTCGTGAAGCCCAAGGCCGCACTTGAGATCTTTGGTGAGGATGCGCTCGAACTGCGCCGCTTGGCCAGAAGAACCTGGCGCTTCTTTGAGACGTTCGTGACCGAGGAGGGCCACCATCTGGCTCCCGACAACTTCCAGGAAGACCCCAACGGCGAAGTGGCGTGGCGCACATCACCCACGAATATTGGGCTGCAGCTACTCTCGACGCTGACCGCACACGATCTGGGCTACATCACCTTGCCCCAGCTGATACAGCGCACCGCCGACACGCTCACGAGTATGGCCGGGATGCAGAAGTTCCGCGGGCACTTCTATAACTGGTACGACATTCGGACACTGGCTCCCCTGCCTCCGAACTACGTCTCGACAGTTGACAGCGGCAATCTGGCGGGACATCTGCTCGTGCTGCGAGTCGGACTACTCGAGGCCTCTGAAGCTCCATTTCTCAGCGAGAGCCTGCTCGCTGGCATCGCGGACACAGCGCGCCTCGCGATAGAAGACCTCGCACTGGAACGTGAGCATCTCGGACCGTCGGGGGTTCTGGCCACACTTCGCGAACAGCTCGACGAGCTGGGCCGCGACGTATCGCTAGAATACCCCCCGGCCTCTGTGGGTGCCTGGCATTCGTTGCTCACGCGTCTTGAGACCATCGTCTCGGCAATCATTCGAAACTCCTCTCAACTCACCGACGGCGTTCCCGACAGCCAAAGTAGCGGATACCACCCAAACTCGCCTGTCGATAGGGCACGCGGATCGATAATGGCAGTCGAAAACGCCGTACTCGCCGCCGCAGCCACGTTGGCGCGACTCGCGCCGTGGGCCCGCGGCATCGGCACCGTTCCTTCGTGTGTCATGAACGATCCACGTGCCCGAGATCTCGCGCCATTGTTCGAGCACGTACCAAGTCTCGTCGACTTGGCCGGGGGCCTTAACGTAGCTCTTGAGGCGCTCGAGTCAATCGCGAGCGAACCGCCAGGCGACTTCTCAAGTGAACACCAGGAAGCGCGAACGTGGGCGTCGGATCTTCGCGCGTCGATCATTGCGGCAAGGCCAC
>JAURYZ010000087.1 GCA_030653635.1 Coriobacteriia bacterium
TGACGTCATCACGCGTGGGAGGCGCATCGTCTTGGCCCAGGAACATGCTCAGTGCTGCGCGGATCTCATCGGGATCGAGTTTCATGACGCCGGTGTCCTCGCTGATCGCCTCAAAGGACAGAGCTGCAAGGCGCGCCTCACGCGACACCCGAAGCAGCCGTCCATCCGTGTAGATGGGCGAGCGCACCATCCGATTCATCAGCTTCATCGGTCGCCCCCGGTCTCGGGTGCCACGCCTTGACCGAAGACGCGACAGGCACTTGAGGATGATCCCGAATAGAGCAGAGTCACCGCCTCCATCTCACGCAGATGAGCAGCGGCAACCCGGATGCGCTCGAGGCGCTCAAGAATCCGCGGTATCGGGCACTCGGCGCACTGCATGATCAAGCACCTCATGACGCCACCCGCGACACCGAATCAAGGTAGGTGGCCTTGACGATTCGCCAGGAGCGCCCGCGGCGGTATGCACCTGGAACACGACCAGCCTCGAGATCAGCTCGCAGCGTGCGAGTATCGACCCGCTCGAACTGAGCCAATTCGGCAGCGGTCATGACGTCGGGCAGCTCATCCGGGTGAAGCGTAGCGGCCCTAACGGACGGCATCGTCAGTCACCTCTGCGAGTAGCCCTGCGGGGTCGCCCGTCCATCCAAGCGCTGCGGCCAGTTTCTGCAACTGTGATGGACCAAGAAGGCGACGACCGTTGGTCGCCTCAATAACCGTGACCTGGTTCAGGCCTGCGGCTCGGGCGAGGGCACTCTTTGATAGCCCTTGCTTAAGTCTTGCTCTCTCCATGTGTGTCATTCATTTTCCTCCGCTTCTCGAAACGATGCGGCGACGAGACCGCACTTGTCATTGCGATAATTACATGGCAGAGTATCATTGTCATTAGCGTTATTCATATTGTATTTCGTCAATGTGGGGAGCATGGGCATGAACAGCTACGCCGACTTCGGACTTGCAGACTCCTTCTTCTGGCCACGATCCACCGCAAGGGGCGCGACTTGGCTCGAGAATGGCCCGGGGGGCGAGCGCTTCATCTCGCAGGCTAAAGAGGGAAGTGGTGATTTGTACCAGCCGCTCGGCATGCCAGATGGCTCGGGACCGTCCCTGTTAGACGCGCTCACGTCCTTGGACCTCTGCGAGGCCGGGGTGTCCGCCTTCGCGCGAAAGTGGGGTCTACTGGGCTACCGAAACGCACCGTACTTGCAGGCGTCTGCAGTAAGAGGAGAACCCGTACGGGGGGAAAGCCTGGAATCGTGGAGCGAAGCCGTCTTGCCTCTGCGGATTCTGTGGAGATACTACAAAGGCGAACCTCAGAACCCCGGCAACGGGATTCTTGTGAGGATGGCAGCCATGGGAGATGGGGGCATCCCAACCTGGTCTGTGGGCCTACTCCAAGATGACCTTGGCCTTGTCGAGCCCAAAGAAGGCGTCCTAGCGAACATCCAGAAGAACAGTCTCGTCAGCTGGCTTCCCCCGAAAGCGGTCAACGACAACTTAACCTTGTATACCGCCAAGACCATTCAGGTCCAAGAATCCTCCGAGTCGCGCGCCGTCACGAGAGCGATGTATCGGATGGTCAGCGACAACCTAAATGAGTCTGCGCGAGTGAGAATCGTCCTCGGAAATGATGGAACTCCCGAAATGAGGCTCCTGCCCCAAAACCTCCTTGGCGCGGCATGGCTCCAATTTGCACTGGACATCGACGGCAGAACGAAACAAAAGAAGTGCGGAAACTGCAACCGGTGGTATGTCTCGGCCGCGTCCGGGCGAGGACGTCCACGCCAGTGGTGTAGCGCCTCTTGCAGAACGCAATTCAGTAACGCCAAGAAGTCCCGCAGTGAGACGAACAATGCCGTCCCGAAGGAGGCTCGTCATGACCAGTACGAATGACGACACCAAAGCACGGCGCCGGCCAAAAGGAAGCGGATCCCTCCGTCACCTTGACGGCGACCGCTGGCAGGTAACGGTTAAGGCTCTCGGCCAGCGCACATCGCGGGTGTTCGCGGCGCGCACTGCCACCGAGGCGCACCGCAATGCCGACTCGATTAGGGTGGAGCTGCTGGCAAACCTCAAGAATGGAACGACCGCCGCCGATGCGGCGCGCGATGTGCGCCAGAGCTGGACGGTTGAGCAGTACACGCAGCACTACTTCGCAAAATGGGCGCCATACCATCTCGCTGCAACCACGCGTCAGAGGTACAAGACTCTCGCTGACAACCAAGTCGCGCCATTTATCGGCAAGCGCAAGATGAGCGAGATCACGCCTTCTGACCTGTCGAGGTTGTACGCGACGCTCGGGACTCCGGAAGCACGCAAGCGTGGCACTGGGACACTCGCACCGCTCACCATCTGGCACGCGCACACGTTCATTGAAGCGCTGTTCACGTTCGCAGTCGACGTCGAACACGACTTCGAGAAAAACCCCGCGAGAGACAAGAGTGCGCGCCCACAAGTCGAACGCGCTGGGCGCAAGCCGCAAGCGATGGACGTAGCAGAGGTCGAGCGATTTGTCGCCTCGGCTCGAGAGCACTCCCCCGCGATCTACCCCGCCGTCATGGTGTCCGCCTACATTGGCGCCCGACGCGGTGAAGCACTCGCGCTCCGCTGGTCTGACATCGACTTCAAGTCGGGCACTGTCACGCTGCGGCGCTCAATCGCGCAGACGACGGAGGATGGCATCATCGTGAAGGGAACCAAGACCGGCAAACACCGAACCATCCCGCTTGACGATGACGCCCTGCAGGAGATCCGAGAGCATCAGAAGCGCCAGCGGGAACAGCGCGTCGCATTTGGTAAGGGCTGGCGCGGTGCCACGACCCCCGCCGAGGATTATGTGTGTGCGAACCCCGACGGCTCGACGCCGGATCCACTGGTCTACTCAGGCTCGTTCCGCGTCCTAGCCAAGAACCACGGGGGATCGCACATCACGCCACACGTCCTGCGGCATGCATGGGTATCGCAGATGATCGCGTTGGGATTCGACGCGGTGACCATCGCCGCTATGTCCGGCCACTCACCCGATGTGCTCCTGACGACCTACGCCCATGCATTCGATGACAGGAAGCGCGACGCCATGACGGCGCTCGGACAAGCACGCAAACAGGCCCGAGAAGCAAGAATAGGCGCATGAATAGGCGCATAGCCCGTTCATTTCGCCTATTCTTGACCCGCATTTCAATGCGATTTCGACAAAAAACCGCAGGTAAGTGCTATGGAGCTGGCGACAGGAGTCGAACCCGCAACCTACGGTTTACAAAACCGTTGCTCTGCCATTGAGCTACGCCAGCCAGCGCGCCCTATTGTAAACGCGACACGCCGGCTTTCCAACGCCCATTTAGCAGACTCGGCACCTGTCGACCTGA
>JAURYZ010000096.1 GCA_030653635.1 Coriobacteriia bacterium
CAAAAACTAGAATGGTAATCTTTTAAAATAAAATAATTAATTTAAAAATTTATAATGAATCTATATTAATTGGGTTTATTGAAATTAGGTAAAAAAATTAATTAAATGGACTTAAAAACACTATCCAATAACCGAGTGGTATTATATTTAACGTCTGCTTTTCCAAGCCATTCAGGAATCTCGTAAACAATTAAAGGGGTCCCGGTGGCCACTATAGGGTCATCCACCATCTCAATGGAAGTACTATCTGCTTTTTTGCTTAAATCCCGGGTACAGAAATTGAAGTCCGTTAAAATATAACGCATTGATTGTGCAATCTCCATGGATTTAGTATCCATACTAGGGGTAGCAAAATAATATCCTTCCCCATAACCCTCTTCATGGTCGTGGCAGATTATAACCAGATCATACTTAGATTTTTTAATATCTGGAATTACATATTTGGCCACGAGGTATTCACCATTACCCCGCCCCGTATAGAAGTTTTCGGGATAGGCTGTAACGTTTATTTTGTAATTTACAATTTCCACATTGTGATTTTTAATATATGATTTTACAACTTGAGGCACTATATTATTAGCTGAGGTCTCTCGAGGATGCATTCCAGTTACAACGGCTATTTTTTCGGTGGAATTACTTGAATTTGAATAAGTAATCTTAGTAACTACACCTTTATGATCTGAGCCGATGATTTTTGTAGGAGGCCCCATATGGGCATCCACATTGATTGTGCCTTGCACCATTATAATTGATGTAATTAGCACTACCATTATAATGGTTATTTTATGTAGTGTTTTCATAATATCACATTAAATGCATAATTAAGTAATAATTAGTTATAAAATAAAGATTCTAAGCTTTAAAATATTATTCCATATATACACATCCTATCATATATTCTTTTACATTTAATTCTCTGCAAAATTTATATAAAAAAAGAAAAGCTTTGAAAAAGGCCAGTATATTCTTTAAATACTAATATATGCATGTTTTAAGTGGGAGTTACTATATTGAAGATATTATTATTATTATTATTATTATTATTATTATTATGGATATTTTCAAGATTATCTTTAGAAATTTCATTAAAAATAACAGCTGGATGATTTTGTTATTAATTAATATACTAAATAAAACAAAATTATTAATATAAAGAGCAGGATTTAATAAGGGTTTTTCATGAGCGAAAAAAATAAAGACAAGTCAAAAGGGGAAAAAACGGATACATCAAAGATAGATAATTCCTTAAATAAATTTCCAGTAGTTGGCATGGGATCATCGGCTGGAGGTTTTGATGCTTTAAAGAAGTTTTTCACAGCTATGCCTCCTGAACCAGGTATGGCATTTGTGCTGGTGCAGCACCTGGATCCAAACCATGAAAGTACCATGGCGGATCTCATGGGTCGACATACTCCTTTAAAAGTACTTCAGGCCCAGGATGGCATGAAAATGGAGCAGAATCATATCTATATTATCCCTCCCAACCGGGACATGGGGGTAATGAATGGAAATCTCCAATTAATAGAACATTTAGAGCCGCACGGGCTTCGATTACCCATCAACTACTTTTTAAATAACTTGGCAGAGGATCAAAAGGAAAACTCCGCTGCTATTATCTTTTCGGGCTATGGGAGTGATGGTACTATTGGTATAAAATCTATTAAGGCAGTTGCAGGTATGGTAATGGTCCAGGATCCAGAAACTGCTGATTCAGATAGTATGCCGACCCATGCTATAAAAACCGGCCTAGTGGACTTTGTGTTGCCTCCAGAAGAAATGCCGGAAAAATTAATCTCTTATATGGAATCCTCCCAAAAAACCATTAAGATAGTTCGCACCCCTAAAGAGGAAACGGAAAGGTCATTGCAGAAAATATTCATGCTGATTAGAAACAGGACTGGGCATGATTTTTCCTACTACAAGGAAAATACAGTTAACCGCCGTATCAGTAGGCGTATGAACGTCCATCAAATAGAAAACATACCACTTTACCTTCGTTTTTTACAAGAAAGCCCTCATGAAATAGATATTTTATTTAAAGAACTTTTAATTAATGTTACAAACTTTTTCAGAGACCCGGAATCATTTGATGCTCTTAAAAATAATCTAAAAAAAATAATTGAATCAAAAGCAGATGTGGACAAATTTAGGGCGTGGGTTCCCGGTTGTTCTAGTGGAGAGGAAGTTTATTCGGTAGCCATAATTATTCACGAGTTGTTGCAGGAATCTGGAAAAAATATTGATGTGCAAATTTTCGGTACTGATATAGATATAGCTGCCATAACATCCGCCCGTTCCGGAACTTATACTGCTACTATTTCCTCTGATGTTAGTAAGGAACGGCTACAAAAATATTTTGTAAAAAAAGACAACATTTACACCATTCGAAAGGATATCCGGGAAATGGTAGTATTTGCCCCCATGATGTCATTATGGATCCTCCATTCACCAAACTGGACATAGCATCCTGCAGGAACCTTTTAATCTATTTTAAAAGTGATGCACAACAGAAAGCACTTTCTAATTTCAATTATGCTCTTAATAATAACGGCATTTTATTCTTAGGACCTTCCGAAAGTGTAGGTGAATTCCTTGATGCATTTACAGTGCTGGATATGAATTGGAAGATATTTAAATGTGTCAAATCTACGGATTTCGTGCGCAAATTTGTAAATATTCATCCTCTACCCCAAGCCATTCATTCATCGCATTTAACCACAGAAATGAATTTTGAATATCCAAAAAATGGTTCTATGGCAATAAATATTTCCAATTTAGTTGAAAATGAGCTTTTAGATATTTATGTCCCTCCTTCAGCAATAATCAACGATTTTGGTGAAATTCTATACATACATGGTCGTTTAGGAAATTATCTGGAGCCGGCCCAGGGAAAAGCCAAACTTAATATATTGGATATGGCCCGGGAAGGTTTGAAATTTGAATTGAATTCGGCCATCCAGAACGCGATTTCCAAAAAAAGTGAAGTAGTGTTGGAAAGGCTGCGAGTGAAAAACAACGGGGGTTATATTTTTGTTAACCTCACGGTAAAGCCTATGGAACATGAAACTACCAAAGAAATGTTAATTGTTTCTTTCGAGGATGTTCAACGGGATGAAGATGCCCCGGAAAATAAGATAATACTGGATATGACTACCAAAGGCGATGAAAGAATCAGCGAATTAGAGAACGAGCTGAAATTAAGCAAGGAAAACTTGAATATTACTATTGAAGAAATGAAGAGTTCCAATGAGGATCTTAGATCAGCCAACGAAGAACTGCAATCTATGAATGAGGAGGCCCAGAGTACCAACGAAGAATTGGAAACCTCTAAAGAGGAAATGCAGTCCATCAACGAGGAGATGGTTACCGTCAATAGCGAGCTGCAAATTAAGATTGATGAATTAACCCAGACCCAGGATGACATGAATAATCTCTTCAACAGCACCGAAATAGCCACCATATTCCTGGATAAGGATTTAAATATAAGAAGCTTCACCAAAGAGGCCACCAATATCATAAAAATGATTGAATCGGATGCGGGGCGTCCCCTCTCAGATATAGTTTCCAATTTAAAATATGATAAATTTATGGATGACATTCAGCAGGTAGTGGAAAGGGTTACTTATAAAGAAATGGAATTAGAAACAGAAGATGGAAAATGGTTTAAAACCAGGATAATGCCTTATAAAACCTCCAATAATGTAATTGATGGGGCGGTAATTACTTTTAATAATATTAGTCCAGCTAAAAAGCAATATATGGATGCTCTGGATGCTGTGAACTTTGCAGAAGGTGTAATACAAACGGTACGCGAGCCATTATTGGTAATGGATAGTGATATGCGAGTGATTTCAGCTAACCCGTCATTCTATAAAACATTTAAACTGACTCCTGAAGCTACCATCAAAAAAGTCCTGTATAATCTAGGGAATAATGAATGGGATATAACTGCTCTAAGGAACTTGTTAGAGGATTTACTGCCAAATGAAATTGATTTACAGGATTATGTAGTAGAAACTGATTTTCCAAACATTGGGCATATGAAAATGGTCTTAAATGCTCGCCAGATTTATCAGGAGGGTAAAGGTACTAATATGATTTTATTGGCTATGGACGAGGTAGCCGGCCAAAATGAGTAACGTTTTTGATAACATCAATCAGAACTAATTTGAAAAAATTATAAAAATATCATTTTATACTTTAAATTATTTAAATTATTTTTAAAAACAATGGTGTATTTAAATGGGGAAAAATAATTACGGGGAAAAGTTTGAAGACCTCCGTAAAAAAGCAGAAGAAGCATTGGTAAATAAAAATGGGCTTCCCATTAACCTGGGCCTTGAAATTGATGAACTAATCCACGAGTTAGAAGTTCACCAGATTGAACTAGAAATCCAGAACGAGAATCTTATAAAAACCCAGATCGAACTAGAAACTTCCAGAATGGATTATTATGAATTATATGATTTGGCTCCGGTAGGGTATTTGACCTTGGATGAAAATGGGATTATAAATCGAGTAAATCTCGTCGGAGCCAAAATACTGGGAAAACCCCGAAAAAATCTGATTAATAATGCTTTTATTCGTTTTATAGAACCCTCTTATAAAAAAATATTCCAGGAGCACTGTCTGGAGGTCAAAAAAACCTCTTTAAAAAAGCAATGCCAAATTGAATTATTATCCTCTAATAAAAATTCGCTTTTTGTATCTTTAAATACTGCGGTGCTTCTTGATCAAAAAGGGGATTTGAAAGAATTTAGAATTATTCTAACAGATATCAGTGAGGGCAAAAAGGCTGAGAAAGAAATTGAAGAATCTAATTACCAACTACAGGCAACCATAGATGCAATACCGGACCTTATGTTTGAAGTAGATGAAAATGGGCGATTCTATGATTATAATGCTCCTTCTCCAAGCTCTCTTTATGTTCCTCCTGAACAATTTATAGGTAAAACAGTTTCTGAGGTATTACCTCCGGCAGCGACATTTAAAATCAGGGAAGCATTAAAAGAGGCTGCAGAAACAGGAAAACATAGGGGAATGACCTATGAATTGACCTTTTCGGGGGAAACAAAATATTTTGAGCTTTCTATTGCTAAAAAACCTATGCACGAATCAAAACCCCATTTTATAGTATTAACACATGACATAACTGAACGTAAAAATGCAAATCAAAAAATCACTGCAAGAAAAAGAATTACTCTTAAAGGAGATCCATCACAGGGTGAAAAACAATCTGCAGGTGATATCCAGTCTCCTGAATCTGCAGTCCCGATACATTAAGAATAAAACAGATAAGGAGCTTTTCCGGGAGAGCCAGACCCGTGCTAAATCCATGGCCCTTATCCACGAGCGTCTTTATCAATCCAAAGATCTGCGCCGGATAGATTTTGGAGAATATATTCAAACCCTAACTTATGATATTTATCACTCTTACGGTGGCAATCCCAAGGTTATCAAACTTAATATGGACTTAGAATCTATCATGGTGGATATTAACACTGCCGTTCCCTGCGGTTTAATTGTAAACGAACTATTATCGAATACTTTGAAACATGCCTTTCCCAAGGGCAGAATGGGAGATTTAAATATTAAATTTTATTCCAAGGATGACCATCTTATTTTAATTATTCAAGACAATGGAATTGGTTTTCCAGATAATTTAGACTTTAGAAATACCGAATCGCTGGGTTTAAGTTTGGTTAATACATTGGTAGGTCAAATTAATGGTGAAATAGAGATTATGGTGGATCATGGAACCGAATTCCGTATAACCTTTCCTGAAGTAAAGTTTGATGGTGATAATTCATCTAATAGAATTGCATAGTGAGGAGGTGTTAGGGTGGAATGGTATTATTAATTCCAAAAAAGATGGAAAGCTGAGGAAAAATGCCGAAGAACGGCTAGATCACATAAATGACTTAGATATTCCTAAGGATGTTAAAGAAATTATCCATGAACTCGAGGTACATCAAATTGAACTGGAAATGCAGAATGACGAGTTA
>JAURYZ010000100.1 GCA_030653635.1 Coriobacteriia bacterium
CAACAGGATCTCGTAGGCCTCTTCGTCGTAGGCGTTGCGCACCGTCTTGAACAGGTCGAGCAGCTCGCCGTGTCGCTGGGGCAACTTGGCGATTTCGGAGTTCACGGAAGCGATCGTGCCCACGAGATCCGCCTCCTCAAAGCCGTCCAAGGCTTCATACATGGCGAGCGCCTGGTCCAGATCGCCCAACGTGCCCTCATAGTCGACGATGTAGCCGAACTCCTTACCAACGAACACGCGGTTCACCCGCGCGATGGCCTGAAGCAGCGTGTGTTCCCGCAGGCTTCGGCACAGGTAGAGCACGGTGTTGCGCGGCGCATCGAAGCCCGTCAGTAGTTTGTCGACCACGATGAGGATCTCGGGTGTCTCTGCGTTCTTGAACTGAGCGATGAGGCGCTCGTTGTAGGTGGCTTCATCCCCGTACCTCGCCATCATCTTGTTCCAGAACCTGATGACCTCGTCGGTGGGCTCCTCGTCGGGGTCCGACCAGCCTTCGCGCATGTCCGGGCCGGAAATCACGACCTCGCTCATCACTTGGCCCAGATCATCGAGATACTGCTTGTACCTAAGCGCCGATGCCTTGTCGGGAGCGACGAGTTGCGCTTTGAACCCGGTCCCCTGCCAGTTCGCGCGGTAGTGTTCACTGATGTCGAAGGCTCGCATGTAGATGACACGATCGGCACGCGCGAGCATGTTGGCCCGCGCGTACTTCTTCTTGAGATCGGCGGCTTGTTCCTCGGCAAGATCACGGGTGTAGCGCTCGAACCACGTATCGATGGCTCGCTGGTCCTGCTCCATGACCACGTGTCGGCCCTCATACAAAAGTGGCACCACCGCGCCGTCTTCGACCGCCTGCTTCATCGAGTACGACGGATCGATCAGCCCGCCAAAACGAAGGAAGTTGTTCTTCTCCTTCTTCATGAGCGGCGTGCCGGTGAATCCCAGGTAGCACGCGCGCGGGAACATCTGCCTCATACGGGCGGCATGGGAGCCGAAGTTGGTCCGGTGGCTCTCGTCTACCAACACGAAGATATCGGGCGAGTCGTTCACGTAGCGGCTTTGCTCGATTGCTCCCTCGAACTTGTGGATGAGCGTGGTGATGATCGCGGCATCGCCTTCCGAGACGAGCTTGAGCAGGTTGCGGCCGGACGTGGCACGCTTGGGCTCCAGACCACACGCCGAAAAGGTGTTCTTGAGCTGCTTGTCGAGGTCATCGCGGTCAGTGACCAGCAGGATGCGCGGCTTGGCGATTTCTGAGTCCAGCGCCAGATTACGAGCGAGCATCACCATGGTCAGTGACTTGCCCGAACCCTGCGTGTGCCACACCATGCCGCCGCTTCGCGCGCCGCTCTCGTCGGTCCGCTTCACGCGCGCAAGCGTGGACTTGATCACGAAATACTGCTGGTAGCGAGCGATTCTCTTTTCTCCGCCCTCAAACAGCGTGAAGCGATACGCAAGATCGAGCAGACGCTGGGGCCGACAGAGGCGGTACAGAGCCTCATCCTGCGCCGTGACCGCACGCGGTCCTGCTGCATCCAGCTCGTCGAAGCGCGCGCGCGCCGAGGCGAACTCGCCCGAGAACAGCGCGTCCTTCTGCCCGGCAGTCAGCTCCGTATTCACTGCCGAGGAGACCGCCGCGGTGTCGTCTTCCGATTCGCGCCACAGCCCCCAGAATGGCGCCGAGTAACCCACAGTCGCATACCGTGCTTCGTTCTTGTTCACTGTAAGCAGGAGCTGCGTGAACGTGAACAACTGCGGGATGTACTCGAGGCTCTGGTTTCGAATCTGCTGTGAGATAGCCTGGGAAAGCTCGGTTGAGGGCGATTTGCACTCGATCACCGCGAACGGGATACCGTTGACGAACAGCACAATGTCAGGCCGCGCCGTCTCGTGGCTGCGGGTGCGCTCCACCGAAAATTCGGCGGTGACGTGATAGACGTTGTTCTCGGGGTTCTTCCAGTCGATGTAGTTGAGCGTGAAGCTGCGCACTGCCCCTTCCACCGACTGCTCCAGCGCCACACCCAGGGTCAGAAAATCATAGACCGACTCATTGGTTTTCAGCAGACCGTCGTACTTGACGTTCTTCAGGCGCTGGATGGCGCTCTGGAGGTTTTCTTCGCTGAAGAGATAGTTGTCGCCCTTGTGCTGAATGCGGTTGATGCGCTTGAGGCTATCGCGCAAGACCTCTTCCAGCAGCACATTGGCCAGCCGCCCGCCGCGCATCGCCAGCGCCTCGGCCGGCGTCAGGTAGCGGTAGCCGAGATTGGCCAGCAGTTGCAGGGCCGGTATTTGCGAGAGATGTTTTTCGTTGAAGTGGAAGCTGGGTTCCATGCTCCCTCCTAAGCCAACAAACCCAGAGGGGGGAGCGCCCTCGCGATGACAGATTCCGCTGCCGCCACATTACCTCCAGCCTCCAGCGCTTTCGCTTGTGCAGCAATCTGCTTCAATCGATTGACCGCGTTTTGCTTGCTCTGAGGCTCACCCCAACCGGCATTCAAGTCCTCAATGAAAGCGAAGAAGTAATCCTTGATCT
>JAURYZ010000109.1 GCA_030653635.1 Coriobacteriia bacterium
CTGCGGTCACGGATACGTCGGTCGCCGACTGTACGAAAGCAGCGTCGTTGTAGTACTCGGTCGCGTAGGTGTCCGACCAGTCCCTAAAGCCGATGCGATACGTTCCAGTCCGAAGGCCGCCCATGTCGTACGTGCCGTCACTCTCAACCCAGGTGTTGCTAACGATCTCCCAGGCAGATCCAACGTACCTATATGCGAATACGTCCACCGAATCGACCGGGTCTCCTGAGGTATTCGTGACGGCGCCGGTGATATGACCGGCGAGAGCCAACACGGCGTTCTTGCCCGATACGGTGGTGCCTGCAGTCGCGGCAATGTTGGTGGCGGAGTCTAGATCGGGCGCATCGTTGTAATACTCGCCCAGATAGGTGCCTGAGTGATCCTCGAAGCCGATTCGATACGTGCGGTTGCCAAGCCCACTCAGATCGTACTCACCGTTGCTGCCGGTCGAGGTATCCGTCACCCAGTCCCAGCCCCACGTCGAGGTCCTGTACGCCGTCACGCCAATGCCCTCGATCGGGCCTCCGCCAGCGCTCGTGACCCGCCCAGTGATGTGACCGGCAAGCGCGAGTGCCGCGTTGATGGTTCTCGTGCTTCCCGCTGTGACTGCTACATCGGTCGCTGCCTCTACCGTGCCCACATTGTTGTAGTACTCCGGCGCGAACACGCCGTTGTAGTCCTCGAAGCCGACTCTGTAGGTACCAGTGCGCAGTCCACCGACGTCGTACGTGCCATCAAAATCTGTGCCTCCGGAGCCTGCCCAGTCCCAGTACCCCTCGAATACGTCGTACTTGAACACCTGGACATCAATCTCACCTAGTGGTTCGCCACTAGGACCAGTGACGGTTCCCGCGATATGACCCGCGGCCGCGAGCACTGCGTTCTTGCCCGAAGTCGTGGCGCCTGCGGTAACCCCGATGTTGGTCGCGGCCTCTAGGCTGGTCGCGTTGTCGTAGTACTCGCCAAGGTAGTTGCCGTTGTAGTCTTCAAACTCGATACGGTAGGTGCCCGTGGGAAGTCCGGCGATGTCATAAAGCCCATCCGGATCCGATGTGGAACTCCAGGCCCAGTCCCAACCCCAATCTTCGGAGTAGCTGTAGGCTCGGACCTCGATATCTTCCAGCCCTGCATTCGAGCTATTGGCGATTCGCCCGGTGATGTGACCGGCGCGAGCGAGCACGGCGTTCTTACCTGAAGTTGTGGATCCAACGGTCACCGCGATATCGGTCGCGGCCTCTAGGCTGGTCGCGTTGTCGTAGTACTCGCCAAGGTAGTTGCCTGACTGATCCGAGAACCCAAGTCGATAATTACCGGTGCGAAGTCCCGGGACGTCATAAAGCCCGTCCGGGCCAGAAGTAGTATCCCAGACCCATTCCCAACCCCAATCTGGGAAGTAACTGTACGCCTGAACGCCAATCTCTCCCAACCCCATGTTCGAACTGTTGGAGATGCGGCCGGTTATGTGACCGGCTAGTCCGAGAACGGCGTCTGTGCCGGTCGTCATCTGCTGATTGTAGACCACGATATCGGTAGCTAAATCCATAGTGCTCGCGTCATCGTAGAACTCGCCTGCGTACTGGCCGTTGTGGTCAACGAACTCGATTCGATATGTCCCTGCATCCAGCCCAAGGATCTCGTATGTGCCATCAGATTGCGTTGAAGCGGAGCCAACCTGCCAGCTGTCGCCAGCTGAGTACTCGTATGCATACACCTCAACGGTATCCACCGGGTCGCCAATGCCATCGATGACGGTGCCCGAAATGCCCCCGCTCAAACTCAGGTTCAGTCCATATGAACCTGTCGCACCGCCACCATAGCCCGCGACCAGCGCGTAGTAATCACCCGTGTAGCCGGCCACGAACGAGATCTTGGAGTACAAACTCCCTGCCCCATCATCGTCATAGGTGATTTCATTGAGGCTATCGTCGTACAGCCACATGACCGTGTCCATGCCGTCGCCGGGCAGCGTCTCAAGGAGATAGCGCTCGCCTCCGATGACCGAGAACACGAACCAGTCCTCATCGCCCTGTACATGTATCGTGTGGTTTGCAGACACGCTGTCGAGAGCCAGGCTCGTTGCGCGGGAAGAATCGCCATCCGGTTCGTAGGCGTCAGCATTCACAGCGAACGCAGTGCCCACCATGGCGAACAGACACGCAGTGATCACCGACAGTAACAAGATTGTCCGCAGCACAGAAGAGCGAGATCGTCGCAACATGGAACCTCCCTCGGCGCGAGAACTCGTCCTCACGCCCCCAAAGCCCAAGCTAGGCTCGAGCGCCCATGAAGGGAAGCCACCTCTCCCTTCTCATGCTCCAATATATAGGCCATCACCTGCACGAACGCAATATGGTGCGGCGCGATTTCCTCAGCCATCTGCACGATCTGCACGATGCTTCGAGAATCGGCCTTCGCCGCCACAAGGGCTGTGTTAGCCTATTTGGGTCCTATTCGGGTCCTATTCGGGTCCAACGAGTTCAGGAGAGCCATGCTTCGACGCAGGACAGACACACTGCCATCACCCACATCCACGCGTGCCCGCACGCTGCGTTTCCTCGGCATAGCGCTGGCACTTGTGATGGCGGTACCGGCCACCTCAGCCACCCCGCTGCAGCAAGCAAACGCCGCAACCCCGACGCCCATCACAAGCGTCTCCACCTTCCCGAACCCGGATGATTCCGCTTCGGTCATGTCCCCACCCATGCCTGCCGAGGAACTCCTCGACATGTCAGCATTGGGCGCAGCGGAGCAACTGTGGTCGCAGGATACCACCGACTCCACCCCGTCTCACTATTACGCCTGGTGCAAGAGCGGCAGTTTCTACGACCACAATCCCCGAGACGCGAGCGGTCTTGTCATGGTGCAGTACCGCGACCTGCCCGCGCCCGTGTACAACCCGGTGACGATTGCCAGCTACGCCCTGAACTACCATGAGTTGTGGCTCCACGACGGCAATGTAGCTGCCCGAGACGCCTTTCTGCTCCACGCGCGCTGGCTCCGCGACCGCGGAATGGACGCACAGGGTCGCTACCCCTACACCTTCGCAACGGATCGCGGGCCTGCCCCGTGGTACTCGGCGATGGCCCAAGGAATGGCGATCTCTGCCATGGCCCGCGCCTACGTGTACACGGGCGACGCCTCGTACCTGACGGCTGCGAACAAAGCGTTCCAGCCGTTCAAGAAGAATCTCTCTGAGGGAGGCGTAGTCTCGCAGGATGGAGCCTGGCTCGAGGAGTACCCCGACGGCTACCACGTGCTCAACGGTGCCGTCTTCGCGATGTGGGGCCTGTGGGATCTCGCGCGGATTTCTGGCGACCCCGCTGCCCTGCCTTTGTTCGAGAAGTCCAGCAAGCACCTGGCAGCCAACCTTTCGAGCTACGAATCAGAGGGCGCCATACTCTACGAGTTGCACCCGGACCGCTTCGCCCATCCGACGTATCATCTGCTGCACATAAGGCAGCTGCGCGCCCTTTCGGTCCTCACTGGCGACATGACGTTCGATCAGTATGCGAGTCGTTGGGAGAAGGACTTTCGCGCATACCCAGCGCCGCGCTTCACCGTTCGCACGCGCTACCTGTCAAGTCGCGGCCTCGGAGTGACTCTCACGGGGTCGGTCAAGTACCTGTTCCGCGCGTACTTCAAAGACCGGCCCGCACTCAACGTCACCGGCTGGCCGGTCGCACTTCCTAGCGCGGCGAGCACCACTCGCGTGCCGCTCCAGTTCACAGACGGGTACAACGCTCAGTTCAGTCTCAGAACGGAGCCGCTGATGGCTGACATGGACTACCGATACAGCGTCGCCGATGTTTCAACGCTCGCGGGCTGGGGCTGCGACTACCCGATCACGGCGACCGGGACCAACGCGGTGCGCCAGGTCCCAGCGACGCTTTCTGACGTCGGGCTCGTGAACAACCCGGCAACACCCAACGGCGACGGATGGAACGATTGGGTCTACGCCACCTACAAGCTGGGCGGATCCGAGGCCAAGGTGACCCTGCGTATATACGACGGCCGAGGAGTCCTCAAGGCCACCGTCCCGGGTCGCGTCGTTGCCGGGAAACAGACATACCAGTGGAGCGGGACTTGGTGGACCCGCTTCGACCTCGTTGATGCCACAGGCGCCAAGCTGCCCGACGGTCTGTACCGCTGGGTGGTCGAGGCATCCAACAGCATGGGAAGCTCGAGTGCTTCAGGTCGACTGTTCGTCTCGAAGCGTCTGACCAAGGCGCCCTCTTTGGACACGGCGCCGGTGCTGCAGGACATCTGGGCGGCCGTCACCCCATTCACGCCCAACGGAGATGGGATCGATGACGCGACCCACTTCTGCTTCACCACGACGCAAGATGCCTGGATCACCATCAAGGTGTACGACTACCGAGGAGAGGTCCGCACCGTGGTCAACAACGCGCGCTTCCGCGCCGGTCGCTACTACCCGCTGTGGAATGGCCGAGACGCTGCGGGCAACGTGCTGCCCAAGGGCAACTACGCGTACTCGATCTTCGCTAGCGGCGGCGGGAACAGCCCGGCTACCGCGCTTCAGTCAGGCGTGGTCGGGATCCGCTAAGCCGACAAAGCCGATGGTGCCCCCAGGAGAATTCGAATCTCCGTCTCCGCCCTGAGAGGACGGCGTCCTTGGCCGCTAGACGATGGGGGCATAGTACTCCTCGGCAAGAATCGGGCCGAGCGTGAGCGATGGCGACCGTTTGATCACTCGTAACGCGTGAGAACCGCCTCGGCGCAGCGCATCCCGTCCACGGCGGCCGACATGATCCCGCCCGCGTAGCCGGCGCCCTCTCCGCATGGGTAGACGCCTCGCAGATTGGATTGCCACGCCTCGTCGCGCAGCACGCGCACTGGCGACGATGAGCGCGTCTCGACCCCGGTCAGCACCGCATCGGCCGCCGCGAAGCCCCGCAGGCGACGATCGAACACCGGCACCGCCTCGCGCAGTGCGCCCAGCGCGAACTGCGGCAAGCAGGCCGACAGGTCACCGTAGCGCACCCGACGCGGATACGTCGCCTCAACACCTCCACCTGCCGAGGAACCAACTCCTTGTAGGAAGTCGCCGAGCAGCTGCGCGGGCGCACGGTAATCGCATCCGCCAAGCTCGAACGCGGCACGCTCCCAGCGGCGCTGAAAAGCGACGCCCGCGAGCGGGTCGTCGCTGCCAAAATCGGTAGGTACCACGTTTACGAGAAACGCCGAGTTCGCGTTGACTCCGTCGCGAGCGAAGCGGCTCATCCCGTTGGTGACGACGCCGCCTTCCTCGCTACTGGCCGCTACGACCTCGCCTCCGGGGCACATGCAAAACGTGTAGGCCGAACGCCCACTCGGTAAATGGCACGAGAGCTTGTAGTCCGCCGCGCCCAGCGCCGGGTGCTTGGCTGCGGCTCCGTACTGCGCGCGGTCCACCATGCGCTGGTCGTGCTCGATGCGCACGCCGATAGAGAATGGTTTTTGCTCGAGACTCGCTCCGTTGGCTGCAAGCATCTCGAAAGTGTCGCGGGCGCTATGGCCGGTCGCCAAGATGAGCATCTCAGCTGCGAGATCCTCGCGTCCGTGTTCCGTCTCGACGACCACTCCAGTCAGCGCCCCTTCAGCGTCCAGGACCAGGTCGCTCAGTCGCGTGTTGAAGCGAACCTCGCCACCGAGCGACTCGATTTCCAGCCTCAGCCGCTTCACGGCTCCCGTGAGCTGATCGGTGCCGATGTGTGGTCTGGCCTGCCACAAGATCTCCTCGGCAGCTCCGGCTTTGACGAGTGATTCAAGGACGCTTCGGATGCGAGGATTACGGGTGTTGGTGGTGAGTTTGCCGTCGGAAAATGTGCCCGCGCCGCCCTCGCCGAACTGGATGTTGGAGTTCGGATTGAGCGTGCCGTCACGGATGAACGCGCTGAGTGCGCGGATGCGATCCTCGACGGCCGCGCCGCGCTCCAGCACCAGCGGCTGCGCGCCGGCGCGCGCCAGCGTGAGTGCCGCGAACAACCCGGCCGGACCGGTGCCCACGACGATGGGACGTGGCCGGGGAGGTGTGCCGAGGCGTGCGATGTCGGGGGGCGAGACGGGCGCGAAGATGCTGACGTCGTCGCCGAGCGCGCGTCGCACAACGGCGTCCTCGGCCTCGGGGCTGCCTTTGTGAAGCGTCACGCCGAGCGTTGCCACGAAGTGGACGTTGCTCTTGCGACGGGCGTCGACGGAGCGCTTGAGCAGGCGCACCGAGGCGATGTGCGCCTCTTTGACTCCCAGGCGCTTTGCTGCGGCACCGTGCATGAGGTGCTCGCCTGCCGGGGTACCGGCCGCCAGCGGGAGCTCGAGATTGCGTAGCTCGATCACTCGGATCCGCCCGAAAGCGTGTCGCGCGCTGTAGCTCGTTGCTCGGCGAAGTACGCAGCATTGAGGCCGGCCAGAATGCCAGACGCCCAAGCCCAGTGCAGGTTGAAGCCCCCGCACCGACCGTCGATGTCGAGCACCTCTCCTGCGGCGAACAGCCCGTCGACGCGACGCGATGCCATGGTGTGCGGATCGATCTCGTCGACGGACAGGCCGCCCCGCGTGACCTGCGCCTGCTTGGCGTCACCCCTGCCGGTCACGGAAAGCTCGAAGCGCTTGAGCAGCCCGGCAAGTTGCTCGCAGGACAGCTCGGCTACCGGAGTCGGCGGCTCGATCAGTGCAGCTCGCAGCACCGCCTCGGCCATCCGGCTTTGCAGCATCCCGTCAAAGAACGTCTCGGCGGCGCGCCATGAAAGATCCTCACTGCGCCGGACGAGCATCGCCTCGAGTTCGCGAAGCTGAAGGTCGGGGAACAAGTCGATCGACAGGACACTTCCCGGCTCAAAGAAACGCGACAGATCAAACACCATGATGCCGCTGACCCCGTACTCCCGAAACAGCAGCTCACCGCGCTCGGTCGCCAGCACTCGCCCGTCCTTGGCGCGAAGGCTCGCTTCGCATCTCACCCGCACGCCGGACAGACCGCGGATGGGCTCGACGGCGGTCTTGAGAGGGCCGAGCACCGGCTCGCAGTCGACGCTTTGGTGGCCAAGTACGGCCAGAAGCGAATCGCCGCCGCCCGTCGCGACGACCACCGCGTCCGCGCCTAGGCGCTCGCCATCGCTGGCGACCACCTCAAAGCCGACCGCGTCAGACGGCTGCGAGATCGATGCGACCTCAAAGCCGCAACGCTCCACGACCCCGAGGCGCGCGCACTCGAGCCGCAGCACCTCAAGGACGGAAGCCGCGGCATTTGTGACGGGATAGACCCGCCCTTCGGCGTCGGCGAACGTCAGAAGCCCCATCTGGCTAAAGAACTCGCGGATGCGTTGTGCCGGGTACGCCGCAAGCACAGGCTCCACGAACTCCGGATGGTTATAGGCCAAAGGCCCTGCCGAGGAGTTCGACAGGTTGCACCGGCCGTTGCCGCTTGCAAGTATCTTGCGCCCCGCTCGTGGGCCCGCCTCCAGTAGCGTGGCGGAGGCGCCTTGGCGTGCCGCGGCAATCGCCGCGCTCAGCCCGGCCGCTCCGCCACCGATGACCAAGACCCTCGGCTTTTGCATGTCGCCCCTTTTTGGCGGCTCATGCCGCAACAGGTCGCATCCGCTGTTCCTCGGTAGATTGTAGGTTACATACCGCACTGTTTCTCTAGACCTTTCGAGCCCACTTGAAGCTTGCGAACTGGCCGGACACCTTCTCCATGAAGTCCGGCAGCCCGCCGCTGTACTCGAGTTCTTTGAGCCTGGCGTCGGCGGCCTCAGGGGTGAGCTTGCCGGACTGCACGTCTTTGATCACATCCATGCCCGCTTTGACCTTAGGTAACGGGTCCTTCACGCCGTAACCTTGTTTAGCGTAGCCATCGCCCACGCCCTCGAGCGAATGGACGGCCTTATCGGCCTGTTTGTAGGCGTCGAGCTTATTGCCCTCGTGGTAGGCCTCGGCGACCTTGGTTTCGTAGGTCTTGCCCAAACCGTCGGGATCGAGCAACGTTGACTTGCCCGCTTTGACCATGTCGATGTTGGGCGTGATCTGGGACTTCTCCCACTTGCCGGTCTTCTCGTTGTAGATGGTGCCCTGATCGGCCATGTCCACGCTGGCCTCCGCGTGGTGCTGATCGGTCGCGAGTTGCTGGTGGTCCTTGGCCCACTTGGCCGCACCCTTCGGATCGGAGGGACCGCCCGTCTCTTTGGCAAAGATACGCTGCGATTCGGCCGCCCAGGACTCCTTCTTGAGCTCGATGAATCGGCGTTGTCCGGTTACTGGGTCGGTCGTCACGTAGCCCACACGATAATCGCGGTCCACGCCATCAGGGGTACCGAAGCTCTCGACTTCGATCTTGCGGCCCTCGGCCTCAGGCAGGTTCTCGGCAACCCACTGCTCGAGTTTGCGGTCGTGGCCCTCGTAGATCTCGGCGCGGGTCTCGTGCATCTTCTTCCACAGGTCCGGGTGCGACTTCTTCAGCTCGCGCATCGCGTCGGGGTCACGCAGGATGCGCTCTACAGTCGCGCGGTCGACCTTGCCCCCATCGGCCGTTTTGGCGGTCAGATCTGCGGCCATGGATGCAGCACGCTTGGCAGGTGAGCCCTTGGGTGGCTTCTTGGCCTTGGACGCCGGTGTGTCGGCATCGGCCCCGGGCTTCGGCTGGGCCGCATCTGGTTCTGCAGCCTTGGCCTTGGCTCCGTCCGCGCCCGCCTTGGGCTTGCCGGCATCCGCGCCCGCACCGCCCTTCATGCCCGCGATCTTTTGCAGGAAGCGAATGAGCCCTTCGTCGCGCAACTGCGCGCCCACGCGCTTCATCGCGCCTGTGACCGAGAGCTGCGGGTCGTTGTAGAGCTCCTTGGCGAAGTAGTAGGCGATGAACAGCGCCCACCCGATCGCCTTCTTATCCCCCGAGAGCTTGGTGAGGAAATCCGGATCGGTCAGTGAGCCCTCAACCACGCCCGTCAGCATGCTCGCCTGCGCGGAGAGCCAGTCCTCAAGCGAGCCGCCGCGCTGCCACGTCTCCATCGCCGAGACCAGCAACGGCTTGAGCATCCCGATTGCCACCGAGCCCACCACGCCCAAGTACGCACCGGACGCCACGCCCAGCGCGATGTCGCCGCACCACGAGATCCAGTCGAGCGTTCCCTCGATCTGCTCGTTCCACCACGCGGCGTCTAGATGCTCGTGCTTCTCAATCATCATCTGGTCGTACGCGAAGCTCCACAGCCCTGTGCGCATCTTGAACAGACCCTCGGCACCCATGGTGAGCGAGCGCTCGTTGACGAGCGCGTAGAGGCGCTCGCGGTGCTCGGCTGGAACGAACGTGCCGATGACCTTGCGGCACCCATCAAGCTCGGCTTGCCATGCGTCCGAGAACGGATCGGTGTTCACGCCCAGCAGCCGTAGCGGCACCATCGCCGAGAACCGCTCGTCGTCGCGGCCGGGCACGCTCGCGCGCAGCGAAGCCGCAAGCAACTCGCCCCCTGTGGGCAGTTCACGCTCGAGCGCAATGCGGAAGGTCGCCGACGGAATGCTGAGGGGGCGCACACCAGCGGCCTGCACCGTAAGACCGCCCGCGCTGAGACCCGCGTGCCCGCTCGTGCCCTCCTCGCCGCCGATTTCGAGCACGGTGGCTTGGGCCAGTGAGATGTTGGGAGTGATCTCGCCGGACGCTTCATCGCGCACGAAGACCCGCAGGTCGATATCGACCGGGACCGCGCTTCCGTCCGCCCGCACCGTAAACGCTCCAGCGGACGGATCGATGTTGGCGCGGTCGATGAACAGGCCCTCCTGTGTGATGATGACCTGCACTTCTCGGCAAATGGGTTCAAATCCATCTGCCGAGGCGACCACGACCAAGGTGGCCGAGGACTGAGGCCGGGACGGGTCGATGCGATCACCGGCATCTTCCGTGAGCGTAAGCGTCGCGGTCGCAGGTCCGGTCGAGACGATATCGGGTGTCGCCAGCAAGCGTGCGCCCTCGCGCCAGTTGGTCTCGAAGCTCCACGCGGTCCCTCCCGCGTTGTCGATCCACACGCTGACCTCGGCACTGACACCGGAGTCGGCGGCGAACGTGACGTGATCAGGACGCGCGTCTATCTCGGGCAGTCGCGCGAGCGGGATCGCGACCAGCTCGCTTAACACGTGCTCGCCTATCTGCGCGCTCACCCGCACGGTCGCGCTATCGGGTGGCTGCACCAGGCTGGTGGGGTCGGGCTGTGAGGCCACGACGGTGACGGCGCGCCCGTCTTCGTAATCGGCAGGCCGCGAAATGTCGATCCACTCGGAGTCCTTCGCAAACTCGAGAGAAGCACGCACTGCCATCGTGTCGGCCTCCAGATCCGTGCCCAGGAGTTCGACGACTGCCACGAGGGTGAGTGAGTCGTCACCCTGCGTACGCAGCGACATGCCTGCCGGTTCGAAGCGCGTGACGATGCGGCTGCCACCGGCGGCGGTGACGGGTACCGATGCAGTGGTACTGCCAAGCGACGCACTCGCCTCGACGGTGATCGCAGCACCCGTGGCAACCTCGCCTGTCTGCCACACGGTCGTCTGCAAGGTGCCGTAGGCAGTCTGTGGCTGCACGCTCACTCCGGCCGGGAGGTGCAGTACGATTGCGGCGTCGGCTGCGGGCTGGAAGCTGCCGTTGGGCAAGACCTTGAACGCTTGGGCGGTAAACGACGCAGAGTGTTCGGCACTAACCGTGAGCCGCCCCGTCGATAGTTGCAGGACGTAGCCGACAGGCTGGTCGGGCGCGGGCTCCTCGGCATCAGGGGTCTTGGTGCGCGCACTGGCAGCGGCACCGGCGAGGCCGATCGCGGCTGCGGCCACCGCAGCGAGGCCTCCCGTGATGGTCCGCCACGGGGAGGTGTCGCCACCGTCGCTACCCGGTACGTCCGCGCCAGCGCTTGTGCCATCGAGCGCGTGGAATCTAAGTGACGCGAGGACCGATTCGACTTCGGCGGTCATGGGATCGAGCTGAGCGCCGTAGTGCTCCCCCGACGTGCGTCCCGGGTCCTCCGACCAGGTCACGGCGGACGCCGCGGTGATGAGGATCCCACTGTCGCTTCCGGCGGGGATCCAGTAGACCCACGTGTTGCCGTACTCCGCATCTGCCCCATCCGTATACTCGAGTCGCACGGTGGAGCGGTTCACGTACGCATCGAGGCCGCCGAGCGTCGTCTTTAGCGCTCCCCCCCAAACGCGCAGTGACGGGTTCTCTGAGGCCCGGAACAGGTAGTCCTCACCCGGGCTCATCTCTACCGAGCGGGCGGCGAAGTCTTCGAACGAGGTGAACGGCGTGTAGTACGTGTCGGCCGAGTAGCCGCGCCCCACGACACGGGCATCGACCTCGCCCACAGCCGACCAATCCAGGCCGTTGGAGCCGTCGGCACCACGCAGACTTCGCGCACTGAAGATGGGTTCTTTGAGCGCGTTCTCGTCGATGACGTACCATGCGTCGCTGTGGTCGTCACCGGCAGCGGCCTCGCTGGACACCTTGTATTTGGAAACGAGCAGGCTCTCGGCGAATGCGACGGCGGGAAGCAGCAACAACGCGGCGATCGACACCAGCGCAATCCAGGCGGTGGCGCGGCGGATGCTGTCGCGATAGCGGGCCGATGCGCGCATCACGACCTCCTCCTAAGGGCCACCGAGGCCGTCTTGATGGCCATCGTCAGTGCTGAGGTCGTCGCGACCGCCATCGGCACCAAGGTCAAGAGCGGTGCTCCGCCGAGGAACCCGCCGACCAGTCCCACCAGCAGCGAACCTGCCTGTACGAGTGCGGTCACGAGCGCCACAAGCCCGGTGAGTGTGCGCAGCGCGCCACCCTTTGAGCCGGTTATCAAAGCCATCAACGCGGTGACGGCGCCGGCGACCACACGAGGAATCGCGGCTGACGCCGCGCTCACCCCACCGGTGAGCCCGGCGACGATTAGATCGAGTGCGGTGGTGGCGGCCAGCGAAAGACCGGGCTTGCGCAACGAGGACTGAACCATCTTGCGTGCGGCAGGTGCCGCAGCGGCGGCCAGCATCGCCCGCAGGTCCGGTGTCTCCCCGGCGATGACCGTCTGCCAAGGAAGCATCGCGGCCATCGACGCGATCCCAGCGACCGTTGCCGGTGCGAGCACGGGGGCGGCGGGTTGCGCCGCAGGGGCGGCCACGGCGGCGGGTTGCGCCTCGACGGGCTCAGGGGCGCTCGATGGACCGGTTCTCCTCGGCGCTCCACAGGTTCGGCAGAATCGATCCGAGTCCACGAATCGGCCCCCGCACCGTGTGCAGAACAACGCAGAGCCCCCACCCATGAATACCCTCGTCTCTCAAGCGTCTCTTGTCATAATACCGTCGCCGGCCAGAGAAGCCACCGCCGGAGTTGCTTGCTACCATGAGCCAAGCACCCAACGCAGTCGCCTGAGGAGGCCTCAGTGCACGACACCACAGAGACCATCGACCAACCCGCTCGGTCACCTGAGTCCCGCGTGATCGAGTGGACCTACGACGTGCCCCTGCTCACGAGCCGCTTTATGCTCTGGGACTTCCTGCGCGTCATCGTGCTGTCTGTCGTGGCGATGTACGTCTTCGTTGCCATAGCAGGACTCATCATCGGGCAGGAGCTAATCATCTTGCCGCCGCAGGTCTTCTTGCTCACTGCGGGGATCATGCTGGGACTGTTCGTGATCGCAAGCCTGTTGCTGGGCAATCGCCAGGGCGCGCGATTCACCGTAGGACCCAAGGGCGTGGAGTACCGTGCCGAAAAGCGCGAGCGCTCGATGAACAAGCTGGTGGTGCTCGTGGGGATGCTCGCACGCAATCCCACCACGGCTGGTGCCGGGGCGCTCGCTATGACGCGCGAATGGCAGCTGGTCCCGTGGGAGAGCATCCACCGGGTGGTCGTCTACCGCCGGGAGCGCGTGATAGCCGTGCGCAACTCGTGGCGCACGGTGCTGCGGCTCCACTGCCCGCCCGATCTCTTCAACGATGTGGTCGCCGCCGTCCAGGCATACCACGCCACGCACCCCGCAACCGGCGGGGCGTCCAACCGAATCTAGAGCATACCCGCGGCGTCGAGCGCCTGTTTCGCCTGAGCCTTACCTGAGCCCAGCACGATGTCGTACTTCTTACCGGTGGTCTTGATCACGAGGTGGTCTGTCGACACGCCGCTGTCGTCGTGTGACTCACGCGTCTTGGTGGACGTCTTGGTAATGGTGGAACGCTCGATTGCGAAGTTGTCGGGCGCCTCAGAAAGTGTCTGCTCAGGCGGCATCTGTAGGTAGCGTTCTGCGAACGCCGAGTAGGCGGTCAACTGCGCGCCCCACTGACCGAAGAACCCCTTGCCCTCCGACTTCGCACCCTCGCGAGCGTCGGCCACAAGATCCTTCATCATGGCCATCGTGATCTGAGCGAATATGACACGTCGGTCTGTGAGAATCAGCGTGTACTGCCTGGTCTTGACTCCCAAGAACCCCGCCTTGAGAGTCGCGTTGGGGATAACCGCACGCACTGCCTCACCAGTGCCGGACTGTGACATCGCGGCAGCCGGTGCTGGAGCCGGGGGGTGCAGCGGGCTGGGAGCCGGCGCGCCGGGAACCAGCGCCCGGGGCTCTCCACACGCTGCACAGAACTGCGCCTCATCGATCAAGCCCGCACCGCACTTCGAACAGAATCGCGCATTCCCACTCATAGTTTCCCCCACCCGTTAGTCTTGAAAGTCCACGCCATCGACCCGTGGCGTATTGTCCTCAACGATTACGAAGTAGCGCGACTTCTGAGGTCCGGAGTTCCAATCTTCGTCGACCTCAACGACCCACAGCGCTGCATCCTGATAGACACTCGCGACCTCGAACTGGGCAAGCGCCCCGCCTGCGGGAGCAAAGAACCAGGACTCCTGCTCCTGGAAGTTCCGCGTCGCATACGTACGCGCAGCGCTAACGTCGTCGTTCTTCAGTGAGTTGAGCAGGTTGCCCACGGCATCCACAGCCGTCTCGGCGTTGAGCGGATTGGGCTGACCTTCCCACTCAGTCGCGTCGTTGGGCTGAGTCGGGGGTTCCTCGGCTGGGGCTTCGGCTGCCGGGTTCTCAACGGGTGTGTCCGCGGCGGGCTCCTCGGCAGGTGACTCGATAGGAACGATGCCGTCGGGCACGCCCACCTCGCCCGCGAGCGATCGAGCAAACACCACGCCGCCTATAGCGCTGCCCACAAGCGTCACCAGAAGAGCTGCGATCAGCACGCCGATGGCCGCCCCCTTGCCGGTCTTGAGCGCTACACCGCGCGCAGCAACGTCGGAGGCGCGTACCACCTGCGTCTTGGCCGCCTTGTCGCCCAGGCGCTTGCCCTTCTTGTCGACGAGCACCAGGACCAGCTCTATGAAGTTGCCGATGACGGGAATGATGTTGAGCCCGTAGAGCACGAGCTGACGCACAACGGTCGGCCCGCCCGTCGCCGGGATTCCTGTTTCCGATGAGACCACCACAATGCCGGCGAGGCGCTTGCCAAAGCCCGACCCGCCGATGACATCGCGGCCCAGAAAGTACGCGAGCTGCCAGACAACACCCACCAGCGCAAGCAGCAGGCCCACTACGGGCACATCCTCACTCGCGCTGGCCGCAGTAATGAGCAGTACGGCGACGGGGAGCAGGGCGCCAGCGATGATGCCGTCTGCGATCCAGGCGAGCAGGCGAGCTCCGAGTGGACCCTTGGGGTACCCGGCACCGGGCGCCGCTGCGGGCGGTGGCATCACGGCAGCGGGCGGCTGAGCGGCGGGCTGGACCGGAACGGGCGGCATGACCGCCGTGGGCTGTGGTGCAGGCGGCATGGCCTGCGGTGGCACGGGCGTTTGCCGGGTTTCGGGATCGACGACTCTGAGATCGGCCCCACACAAAGGGCAGAACGAACTGCCTTCAGGAATCTGCATACCGCATTGCGCACAGTACATAGTGACCCCCCATTTCGCTGCGACTATGTACATTGTAGGGCAAGGTCCGGGATAGATTTGTCTCCCTACTCGAAGATTGCTACAGCCCGCGCACCCCACGTGGTCTGTCTGGTCGCTCTGCCGCCTACCTCGGCCTGCTGGGCGTCGGGCGAACCGGACGCTCAACGCGAGTGTCGTCGACAGAGCTTGCGATCTGAGGTTCGAACCCGATGAAGGCCTCGATTACTTCGGCGGACTCAAAGGCCCGATTCCTTCGGCCCACGTTGACTTGGCGCAGAATGCCCACATCAACCAGAACGGCAACCGCATTGTTGACTGCAGCAAACGAGCGCCCCAGCATCGCTGAGGCACCCCCGACAGTAATCACCGGCGCGCCCGGAAGTAGCCCAAGTAATAGGTCCACCGACGACCCACGCCGCACACGGCCGAGTCGCATACGCCACTCAACCTCGATCTCGCGCATCCAATCCTCGAACCCCACCGCGTCCGCAACTGCTCGCGTGCAGGCGCCCGCAAATAGCGCAATCCAGCGATTCACGCCATCCACTGCCTGTGTCGAGTCCGACTCACCCTCATACCGGTACGCACCGAGCCCTTCAATATAGTCCGAGGAGATGGTCGCCAGCACGAGCGAAATCGGTGGTTGTACGCGCGGCGCCAGACCGCGGCGACGCATGATCATGTGCACAAGCGCTCGACCGGTCCGACCATTGCCGTCAACGAAGGGGTGGACGGTCTCGAACTGTGCGTGCGCGATGGCTGCCTGTGCGATGGCCGGGAGTGAATCGTCGTTGCAGAATGCGCACAGGTCGTCTACGAGGTCTTCAACCAGCTCCGGCGGTGGCGGCACGAACGCGGCGCTGCACGGGTTGAAGCTGCTACCGCCGATCCAATTCTGCTCCTTCCGGAAGCTGCCGCTGAACTGCTCGGCGGCAGTACCTGCGAGGAGACTGCGATGGACGTCGCACAGCAGGTCCGGCGTGATGTTGACGCCCTCGCTCGAGAGTTCAATCGCTCGATTCATCGCATCAACGTTGGCCAACACCTCCGCTGCCGTGACATCACTAGTCGCACCATCGATTTCACGCGCTACTTCGGCCTCCAGCAGGCGCCTTGGACCCACTACCAGCCCCTCGATCCTCGAGGATGCGACCGATTCCGCGCGCAGCAGGATGCGAGCAAGCACCTCCGTACTAGCAAGCGCGTTCGCTCGGACATTCAAAGTAGTGACAGCATTCTCCGCATCGACAACATCTGCTGCGGTTTCGCCCGTCAAAAGGTAGTTGCGCGCCAAGAGCTTGTCGGGCAGATAAGTGTCGTACTCGCACGGACGGCGATCCCGGCGGGTCAGTCCCGCGGGATCGGGCTCCCACACACGTCGCTGGAACTCCGCCACTTCCGCCATCCTCATCACTAGACTGCAACACACAAGACTGCAACACAAGACTGCAACACATAGCTGTTCTATTATAGCTTACGCTTTATACTATAACATCGCTTGGCCATATTATGACTTACAACGTGACTTACACACCAGTTGCGTAGGCGCCTAAACGCAGGTAGACCCCCTGTTTACGCAGAGAGGTCTACTGAAATCTTGGTGCCCCCAAGGGAATTCGAATCCTG
>JAURYZ010000126.1 GCA_030653635.1 Coriobacteriia bacterium
ATGTAATCTACGTGCGCATCAATAAAGACATCGAGCGCGCGAGGATCGATCGTACCGTGCGTGTCAGAGATGACTCCCACAACAAAGGTGCGAGGGTCCGATCCCAACGCTAGAGGCCCAGAGCCTTCTTGAGGGCAGGAACCCGACGACGGGACACCGGGACCTGATTGCCTTCGCGATCGTTGAGTGTGAGCAGCAGCGTGCCGCCGTACATCGGCACGACCTCTCTGACTCTGGCGAGATTCACAAGATAGCGTCGGTGCACGCGGAAGAAGCCACTCAGTTCGAGCTTCTTCTCAAGCTGCGCGAGCGAAATAGTGGACAGATACCTCTCACCGTCCGTATGCAGGTACGAGTAGTCGTCCTTGGCCATGATGTAGAAGATGTCCTCGACCTGAAGTAGCAGCTTCTTGCCAGCCTTCTCCACCGGGACTCGCTCGATCTTGGCGCCGGCGACTTCCGCTGGCGCCAAGCGAGAGACGGCTTGTCTCAGCCGCTCGACCTCGACGGGTTTGACCAGATAGTCGGCGGCAGCCACCTCGAAAGCCTTGACCGCATGCTCGCTGTGGGCGGTCACGAAGATGATCGACGGCTGTCGCTCCAATTCAGAGAAGGTCTCCGCGAGCTGCACGCCCGAAAGCCCCGGCATATCGATGTCGAGGAAGATCACGTCGTAAGGGATCGCTCGTATGAGCTGAAGGGCCTCGACAGCGTTGGAAGCCTCGCCCACCACCTCGACTCCTCCCGCTTCCTCAAGCAGAAAACGCAGTTCAGAGCGCGCGGGTGCCTCGTCATCAACGACAAGTGCCTTGAGTGTCATGCGCGCCTCCCGCCAGTCAGTCGACCTTGATCATGCAAAACGTCACCACAGTCCCGCGATCGGGTTCGCTACGGACGCTCAGGCCCGATCCCGGGTTGAAGTACCCCTTTAGTCTATCGTGTACGTTGGTCAACGCGATACCCAGACCTGTGCCGACCCCCGGCTCGAAGATTCTTGCGAGCAGCTCGGGCGCGATACCAACACCATCATCGGACACTTGGAGCTCCAGCCCTTCAGGTGTACAGCCCGCTGTCACCCGGATGTGCAGTACTCCATCGGCGCGCATACCGTGCTGGATCGCGTTCTCTACTATCGGCTGCAAGATGAAGGCCGGGACGAGCTCCGAGAGCGCCTCAGGCTCAAGAGCCTCATCGATCACTATCCGATCGCCGAAGCGAGCCGTCTCGAATCGCAGATAGGTGCGTACGTACTCAAGCTCGCGCTCCAACGGCACGAGCTCGTTGTTGTCCTCGAGAGTGCGTCTGTAGAAAGAGGCGAAGTCCCTTAGGAGTTCTCGCGCGGAACTTGCGTCGGTTCTGATCAACGACGCGATGGTGTTGATGGTGTTGAACAGGAAGTGGGGATTGATCTGAGCCTGCAGAGCCTTGAGCTCCATGCGTGTCGCGAGCTCGGTCTGTCGATCCAGTTCTGAGAGCTCCAGCTGCGTGGACAGAAGCTTCGCCAACCCCTCGGCCATGGTGACCTGGGTCTCATTAAGAAGACGGGGAGTGGTGTAGTAGAACTTGAGCGTCCCTGCGGCCTCGCCCCTCATCTCGAGCGGTACGACAATCGCCGCGCGTAGCAGACAGCCAGGATCTGGGCAGCCTATGTCGGACTTGTTGACCAAGATCCGATGCTCGTTGTGATCGAGAGCCTCCCGTGTGGCTCTGGTGATGATGGGGCCGCCCACGAAGTGATGGTTCTCCCCAAGTCCCGCGAAGCCCAATACGCGCTCTGTGTCCGTGATCGCGATTGCGGCCGCCTCGGTCTCAGACAGCGCGATTCGACATACGGCCTGAGCGCTTTGTTCGGTAAGTCCGCTCCTAAGATATGCGAGACTCTCATTGGCGATCTCGAGGATCAAATGGGACTGCATGGCCTGTAAGTGGTCCGGCCTTCTGATGAAGCGAGCGATCACGCCTCCGATTGCGACCAGCGTGAGGCCAGCCAACGCCACTAGCAGCAACCACTCCTTGGCGTGAGATGCCACAAGTGCCCACGCAGCAATCACGGCGAGCATGGTGACCGCAAACAACAGCAGGCTGTCGATGATGATCGTGCGTCTCGGGTTCAACTGGCGCCGTCCTTGGTCTGTCACGCCTCGCCGATGAGCAAGACGAGTTTTCCGGGCAACTCACGAAATCCCATGCCACGGTATAGGTTCCGCGCCGCATGGTTATCCTGTTGCGTACACAGGCTGATGGCAGCAGCTCCAGTTGCCAGCATCGCGCTGACCGCATCGGCCACGAGGCACGCTCCGATACCCTGACGACGCTTCTCGGGAAGCACCGCCAGCCGGCCGAGGGTGCCGCTACCCCGCTCCACGGTGCACAGAGTATAGCCGATGGCGCGACCCCCGATCTCGGCAATCACCACACGCTCCGCCTCGACATATGACGAGATACGTTGCGCGCCATACGCCCAAAACGGTGCAAAACAGGCACAATCCACAGCATCAAGATCCGGCACGTCGGACTGCGTACAGCGACGGACCCGCACTGTGCCCGGGAGTTGTGCATGCATCGATGCTCCGAGCGTGCGGTCGATACGCAATGAGACAAGTGATTCTGCGATGGACATGCCTGCACGCTCATAGCTTCCCCGACAGTCCGCCGGGATAAGCGGGCTTAGGATGCGAGAGAATCCCTGGGCCTGAGCCACCCCCGCCAGATCGCCCACCAACGCCGGGATCATCTTCTCAGAGCACCACATCCCGCGGATGGACAGCACGTCCATGTCGTCGCGCCACCGCTCAAGTACAGCTGCAGCTCCCGCCGAGGAGATTCGCACACGCCACGGCGCCTGCGCGTAATGCCGCTCGAAACTCGCCTTGTCCACGAAGAGGTGCGCTGCGCGAACAGCTGGCCATATCACGTCCAACTCAGCGCGATCAGCAGCTCTCAAACCCGCGCTCGCCATCACAGCCAGCCCAGCTCGCTGGCCGCAAGCACGATCCCGGTAAATAGCAGCAGCGCCGCAAAGGCCACCCCGACCCATCGCTCCGATGCACGCTGGGTGAGGCGGGCACCCAGAAGTGCACCAGGTATCACGCCGAGAGCCAGAAGGCCCGCAAGCTCCCAATCGACATGGCCGAGCGCTGAGTGGGCGATGCCACCCGGGATGGCCAGAAGTGCCACGGCAGTAAGGCTCGTGCCGATCGCGCGCTTGATATCCATGCCGAACCAACGAGTGAGGATGGGCACTACAAGAAACCCACCGCCCAGGCCCAAGAAACCGGAGTAGAAGCCCGCCATCAAGCCGACCGCCACAAGTGCGACTCCTCGGCGAGGATGTTTGTCGGTGATGGGAGCAGCTCGTGCGGCTGGGCTTCGCATCGCTTGGGCGAACGTGTCGACGGCCATGTAGGCGATAAGCACCGCAGTGACCAGCAACACGACCTTGCCGCCGAAGTACGAGGTGAGCCACGCGCCGGCCACGGAAGTGGGTGCGCCGATAAGGCCGATGGCGATTCCCGCGCGCGTGTCCACGAGGCCCCTGCGCGTGTACGACCATGCGCCCGCGATCGCTGTTGGGACGATGACCGGCAACGGCGTGCCTACGGCGACTAGGTCCGAGTAGCCGAGCAGCAGGCGGATTGCCGGCGTGGTGATCACACCTCCCCCCACACCGAACGCACCGGACAGCACTCCGGCCACAAGGCCGACCGCTGCTGTCTCAAGCGGTCCGGCGGGCATCTACTCGTCCCGAATGACCGGGAATCGTCCCGTGATGGTCGTCCGGTCCATGCTGCGCTCTCCCGCGAACAGGGGCTTTAAAGCTATGTCATCCCAGATGCGGTCCATGAGCATGGGCCAGCGGCGCTGGAAATCGAAGTAGTTGTTGCAGTTCTGACGAGCGTACTCCCCCGCCTCGCTCAAAGCCACACGGGCGATGCGGAAGTAAAGGCCGCCCTCTCGTCTGGTGGTGAAACCCTTGAGCAGAGCGGTCAAGAGGGCTCGCCATGTCACAGACGCGCCCAGGAAGTTGCCTGGGAACGGGGCAAGCGACTCTGCCGTGACCTGACGAAGATCTACTTGCGACTTGGCGAATTCGATCTTTCGATGCTCGTAGACGAATCGATAGACGTCCTGCCTGAACTGCAAAGCTTCGCTCGGCAGCTTCGGAGGATTGTGGACGACGGACCACTCGCCATCGAGGAATACGTCGCCGCCATGCATGCGTGCGTTGATAACGTAGTCCACATCCTCCCCGCGCATGACCCACGGATCGAACGAGACGTTCACAAACATGTCGCGATGCAAGGTGAGGCATCCACCGAATGCGAGCGGGCTTTCCTTGATGCGCGGCGGGGCATCCACGATCGACAGCGCGTCGTTGAACGCATCTTCTTTTCGCCAAAACATATCCGCGAAGGCGGGCTTGACGTGGCGCTGGTAGCGGCCATCCTCATCGGTGTAGTAGCCGGTCTTGGCCAACACCACGCGGCCATCATCGAGGCGCTCGTTAAGACCATCAGTCGCCCTCACGAGGAACTGCTTGTCGGTGATGATCTGGTCGTCGTCAAGAAACACGACCGAGTCGCAGCCCAGAACCGCTGCGGCCATGAGCCCGACGTTGCGTACCGCTCCGTAGCCCACAAGGCTCACGCCATGGATCATGTCGGAGAACTCGAGCTGCTCAAGGCGGCGATGCAATGAGCCCAACTCCGCTGGGCCGAACACCAGTGCGTCGATATCGGGGAAGTCCTCGAGTATCTCGCGCACGCGATCCTCAGCCTGATGCTCGATTGCGGGATCGGTGGCGGCAACAATGAGAACAACCTTGCCCAGGCCCTCGACTTCCTGCAAGGAGCGCAAGCACGCCGGGAGCGTTCCTTCAGAATCGATCGGAGTCGGGTGGTCGTAGGCCAGAAGCGGGTTATCGGAAATGCGGCCGCGTCGGCGCGTCCAGAAGGTCGGAATGATCAAGCAAGGTGCGGTCACAGGGTTTGTCCTTGTCCGTATCGGTCGGCATCTTGTGAACCGCTAGAAATGATACCCCGCGAAAGGCCTCACGTCAGGCTTCTGCGGCAAGCGATTCGATGTTCTGTGG
>JAURYZ010000135.1 GCA_030653635.1 Coriobacteriia bacterium
ATAGCCGTCCGAGCCGATGATGACTCCGCTACCGTTGCCGGCATCATAAAGTCCCATCGAACCCGTGACGCGGTCGAACCCTCGCTGCTCGATGCTCACGTTAACCACGGTGGGGTTGACTTTCGCGGCCACGGCGACCGCCGCGTCGACGTCGCCTGAAGCGTTGATCGTGAGATCACCACTGGTTGCGGCGGTGTCCGGAGAACCAATGAACGGCCGAGAGCCAGGCCATAGCCCAAAGAGCCACACTAGTGTTGCTGCCACGAGCAACGCGCCCACGAGCGATCCGAGCGCTGCAGACGTGACCACCGCGGCACCCGACCACACACGGGCCGCCGCAGGTTCCTCACAAGCTTCGCCCTCAGCAGCGTCGATGTCGCACACCGGCAAAGGAGCGCTTTCAATCTCATACGCATGCAAGTGCGCGCGGTGCTCGATCTCGGGCAGATGCGTCTCAGAGTCGGCCATCCACGCGATGGCGTCGCCCTCCGCCGCATCGGGCTGCGATTGCAGCGGTGCCTCGACAGGAATGTTGGGCAGTCCATCGGGATCGAGGAACACCTCGTCGCTCATTTAACACCTCTTCGAAGTTAAGCGAAGTCTGGCTGGTGGATCATCCGAATAGATGGTACCCCGCAACGAACCGCAGCATGAGCCGCGGCCGCGATGCTTCACCAGAAGACCATACCCAGCCCACTACAGGCCCAAGAAGCCCAAGACCGGCGCGGCGCCGATGCCCAGTGCAATCGACACCAGTACGGCTATGGCGAAAGCCAGCGAGGACGGCCATGAACATATGGGTGCACTCGGCTTTTCAGCGAGGTCCTCGGAAGTTGTTGTCTCGTGGGTCTGAGGCGCATCAAAGAACATCGCACGCACAATTCGGAAGTAGTACCCGACAGATACCACGCTGCCGAGAACCGCGACGATGACGAGCCACGCCATTGAAGCGTCAAGGCCCGCACCGAGCAGATACAGTTTGCCAAAGAAGCCCGCAAGCGGCGGAATCCCCACGAGCGAGAGCAGAAGGACAAATATCCCCCACGCTGCCGCAGGTCGTCGTTCCGACAGGCCCGCCAGGTCCTCGATTGCGTCGCCCTCCTCGGCGACCACGAACATGATGGCCATCGACGGGATGGCGTAAGCAAGCGCGTAGAACAGGACCGCGACAAAACCGTTACCCACAGATGGCAAGCCCACCATTGTGATTGCGGCAGCGAGTGCTATCAGCTGATAACCTGCATGCGCGACGCCTGAGTACGCCATCATGCGCTTCAGATCACGCTGCGAAAGCGCAGCCAGGTTGCCCAGCACGATTGACGCCGCAGCCACGATCATCACGACAGAGCCCAGTTGTGGGACTCCGGGGGCAACCGCCTGCGCCAGACGGACCATGACAGCCGCACCAGCGAGCTTAGGCACCGTGGAGACGAACGCGACGCTTGCGGCCGGGGCACCTGCGTAGGCGTCGGGCGCCCAGAAGTGGAAGGGTGCTGCCGAGAGCTTCGCGAACACGCCGACGAAGGTGAGCACGGCGGCCACGAGAGCCAGTGTGCCGGCGCCCGGAAGCGCGAGCGCGATCTCGTTGAACATGGTCGAACCCGAAATACCGTACAGGAACGACAGCCCGTAAAGCATAATGAGGCTCGTGAGCATCGAGAGCAGGAAGTACTTGAGGGCACCCTCAAGGCCGCGCGCGTCCCGACGGCGATAGCCCATGAGCACGTATGCGGGCATCGTCGAGAGCTCAAGCGCCATGAACAAAGTGATGAGGTCCGCGCAGACAGCCACAAGGACCGCCCCGGTGGCCGAGAACATCACGAGCGCGACTGCCTCGCGAGACCGCTCACCCGCAATCGGCCGGTCGGCAAACCACAGCAGCCAAAGCGCGGTAAGCAGCGCGACCCCAACGCGAATGAACCGCGACGGCGCGTCGAAGTACAAAAGTCCGCCAAAGAGCGTATCGCCAAGGACGCTATACGCGGCTGCCAGTGCGGCTGCCAGCGCAAGTGCAGCCCCGATGAAGGCAGCTCCACGGTCACGCCCGGGCAGCCACTCGCCAAACAGTGCGAGAAGCGCACCTGCCAACAATAGGATCTCGGGAAGCAGCTGAGCGTAGCCGGTCATGCTGGGTAGCCCCCATCGTGGCAAGCAGAGCGTTGACGGCCGGGTCGACATAGCGCAGAAGCGAAGACCAGTACACGCCGATGAGAACGATGAGCGCCACCAACGGCCCGATCACACCGATCTCAAGACGCGTGAGGTCGGTGATGCTCGCAACCTTTTGGCTCGGCTCGCCCAGCACGACGCGCTGCACCATGTAGAGCATGTACGCCGCGGCCAGTAGCACTCCCACGGCAGAGGCGATGGTCATCCAGTGCGGTATGAGCGTGGACTGCCACGCACCCAGAAGCGAAAGGAACTCGCCCGGAAACCCAGCCAAGCCCGGAAGGCCAAGCGATGCAAACGAGGCAAACGCGAGCAGGCCACCGGCGATGGGCGCTTGCTTGGACAGGCCGGTGACCTCAGTGATCATGCGTGTGTGTGCGCGCTCGTAGATCATGCCGACCAACAGGAACATCATGCCCGTGATCAGGCCATGGGCGATCATAACGGTCACCGCGCCGTTCAGACCGGCGGCCGTGCCCGAGGCGATTCCGAGCATCACGAATCCCATGTGTGAGACCGAAGAGTACGCGACCAGCTTCTTAAGGTCGGTCTGCGCGAAGGCAACCGCGGCGCCATAGATGATCGAGATGACCGCGAGAAGGCCGATGAACCAAGCCCAAGACTGTGTCGCCTGGGGCAGAATCGGCAATGAGACGCGTATGAAGCCGTACGTACCCATCTTGAGCATGATGCCAGCCAGCAGCACCGAGCCCGCGGTGGGCGCCTCTACGTGGGCGTCAGGCAGCCAGGTGTGTAGCGGCCATACGGGCACCTTCACAGCAAAGCCCAGGAAGAACGCCCCGAACACCCACCACTGGAAGCTTGCCGGAAGGTTCGCCTTCGCGAGCTGGAGCATGTCGAACGTCCCGCCGTTGGGGTGCAGGTACAAGGCGAGGATACCGACGAGCATGAACACCGAGCCGAACAAGGTGTACAAGAAGAACTTGATCGATGCGTAGCTGCGGCGCGGGCCGCCCCAGACGGCGATCAGGAAGTACATGGGCACGAGCACGAGTTCCCAAAACACATAGAACAACACGAAGTCCTCGGCACAGAACACGCCGTTCATGCCCACCTCGAGCAACAGGATCATCGTGAAGTAGAAGCCGGGCTTGTTGTCGATCTTCCAACTCGCCAGCACAGCGAGCATCGTGAGCAGCGCCGAGAGCGCCACCAGCACAATCGAGATGCCGTCCACCGTGAGGAAGTACTGTATCTGCGCCTGCGGCACCCAGTCGAATCGCTCGGTCATCTGGAACCCACCGGCCACGTCGAAACGCAGCAGCGCGACAGCTGTCAACAACAGGTCGGCGGCGGTCACCCCCAATGCGATCCAACGCGCCGCTTCGGGACGGCTCTTGGACAAAAGCGCCGTGAGCACCGCCCCGGCCAAAGGAAGGAAGATGATTGCGGAAAGCATCTGGCTCTACCCCTTCACCACGATGACGAGCAGCAACAGAACCAGCGCGCCGATGGCGAAGCGCTGGTAGGTCTGAATGCGTCCGGACTGGACCTTGCGCGCGGAGATGCCCGCGTCGTTCGTTAGCGTGGCTAGGCCATTGACCGCGCCATCGATCACGCGGATATCAAATGCCGAGGAGACATTCGCCACGCGCACCCACATGCGTGCGGCCCCGTTGACCGCACCATCGATGCGCGTGAAATCGAATACCGCAAGCCAGGTCGCGAGGCGCATGAAGGGCCTCACGATCAGCCGGTCATAGGTCAGATCGAACCAGAATTTCTGCGCAAGCATGTCGTACAGATATCCGGCGCGCTCCTTGACGCTGCGGGTGTTGACCACGACGCGAGTGCGTCCATAGAACCACCAGCCCAGCGCTAGCCCAAGAAATGCGACTGCGCTCGACAGTCCAGCGGTTCCAACGGCCGGCCAGGGGATCTCATGCCCGAGAAACTCCCCGAACGCAGGACCGAAGAAGCCTATGATCGCCGAGATGCTCGCAAGAAGAATCATCGGGGCGAGCATCGAGCGATGAGCCTCGTGCAACTCCTCGGCCTGAGTGGGTCCCGCGAAGACGCGGAACCATAGCCTAGCCACGTAAAAAGCGGTAACGAACGCGGCGGCCAGCGCGACCGTGAACGCGAAGTAGTGATGTTCGTGCAACAGTACGGTCAGAATCTCGTCTTTAGACCAGAATCCGGAGAATGGGAACACGCCGGCCAAAGCAAGCGATCCGATAGTGAACGTGACTGTGGTCCAAGGCAGATACTTGCGAAGCCCGCCCATCTCCCGCATGTCCTGCGTGTGATACGCATGGATGATCACGCCGGCCCCAAGGAACAAAAGCGACTTGAAGAAGGCGTGCGTGACGAGGTGATACATCGCGGCGGTCGCTCCGCCCGCACCCAGAGCCACGAACATGTAGCCGAGCTGCGAGATGGTCGAGTACGCCAGGACCTTCTTGATATCGTGTTGCACCGTCGCGATAAGCCCACCTATAAGTGCGGTTAGTGCCCCGATTGCCAGAGTGAGGTGGATGGCTGTGCCGCTCGCTTCGAAGATGGGAAGCGCTCGGGCAACCAAGTACACGCCTGCGGCGACCATCGTGGCCGCATGGATGAGCGCCGAAGCTGGCGTGGGACCCGCCATGGCATCGGGTAGCCAAACGTGAAGCGGGACCTGGGCTGACTTGCCCATCGCCCCGAACAGCAGCCCGAGTGCGACCACGGTGGCCGCGCCCCCAACCACGGCAGGGCTCCAATCAAACGACAGCACGTCCGAAAATGCGAAGGAGCCGACCGTCGAGAACATCGCGAACAAGCCAACAGCGAAACCGACGTCACCTACGCGAGTCGTCAGGAAGGCCTTTATCGACGCGCGGCGCGGACCTTCCTGCTCGTGCCAAAACCCGATGAGCAAGTACGAACACAGCCCCATGACCTCCCACGCCATGTACAGCAGAAGGAAGCCGTCCGCAAGAACGAGCAGAAGCATCGCGGCGGTGAACAATGAGAGCACAGCG
>JAURYZ010000142.1 GCA_030653635.1 Coriobacteriia bacterium
CGAGTTCGATGGAACGATTGCCGAGGTCAACCTCGACCAGACCAAGGTCAAGGTCATGGTCTCTATCTTCGGCCGGGAAACACCGGTCGAGGTGGGGTTTGACCAAGTCGCAAAGATATAGCAGGTAGCAACGGCGCGTCAGTGCCGGCGGGATGCAACGCCGGGCTTCTCGCGGATGCGAGCCGAGTAAGTGATAGACAAGCGAGCTGTGGCGCGAGGTCGCGCCACGAACAGAAGGACGTGACACTGACATGGCCAAGAAGGTCATCGGCTTCATCAAGTTGCAGATTCCGGGTGGACAGGCCAACCCCGCGCCTCCCGTAGGTCCGGCCCTGGGTCAGCACCAGGTCAACATCATGCAGTTCTGCCAGGCGTTCAATGCCGACACGCAGGACAAGATGGGCACCATCATTCCGGTCGAGATCTCGGTGTACGAGGACAGGTCGTTCACGTATATCCTCAAGACCCCTCCGGCTGCAGTCCTGCTCAAGATGGCTGCTGGTATCGAGTCAGGCTCTGGCGAGCCCAACCGCACCAAGGTCGCTTCCGTGACCTCCGACCAATTGCGCCAGATCGCGGAGACCAAGATGCCCGACTTGAACGCGAATGACGTTGAATCGGCCATGCGGATTATCGCTGGGACCGCGCGTTCCATGGGCGTCACCATCGAAGGTTAGTCGTTGCTCGCGGCGCTGCCGCGATATATGTGGGAGGGCCTGAGCCGGCCCGTTGACCACGAGGAGGAAACACCATGAAGCTAGGCAAGCGCATGAAGGGTCTCGTCGCCAAGATCGAGGCCGACAAGCTTTACACCCCGCTTCAGGCCGGTCGTCTCGTCAAGGAGATGGCGGTTGCGAAGTTCGATGAGACGATAGAGGTTCACTTCCGCCTTGGCGTCGATACACGCCAGGCCGACCAGCAGGTGCGCGGCTCCGTGTCGCTGCCGCATGGTACCGGCAAGGACGTGCGAGTAGCTGTGTTCGCTGAGGGCGACAAGGCCCGCGAGGCAGAGGCTGCCGGGGCCGACGTCGTCGGCAGTGACGATCTCGTCGAGAGGATCCAGGGCGGATTCTTGGACTTCGATGCGACGGTCGCCACGCCGGATCAGATGAGCAAGGTCGGTCGTCTCGGTAAGATTCTCGGCACGCGTGGTCTGATGCCGAACCCCAAGCTGGGCACTGTGACCATGGATGTCGGCAGGGTCGTCAAAGAGCTCAAGGCCGGCAAGGTCGAGTACCGCGCTGACAAGTTCGGTATCGCGCACGTCGGCATCGGCAAGGCCAGCTTTGATGCTACGGCCATCGTCGAGAACTACGGCACGGTCCTAGACGAGATACTTCGTGCCAAGCCCGCCTCGACCAAGGGCAAGTACATCAAGTCGATTACGCTTACGAGCACCATGGGCCCCGGAATCAAGGTCGATCCGTCCAAGACTCGCGGGATACTCGAAGAGTCTGCAGAGTAGAAATCATCGTAGAAATCCCAGTTAGCCGAGGGGCTTGCGCAAACCCATCAGGCAGTACATACTGACCTGCGCACTTCACAACAGAACACGCTGATGACTTACGACTGCCGAAGACAGCAGGCACCCGAGCATTCGGGTTCAATGGGCCGAAGTTACGCAGGTCCGCCAGCCGAGGTGGGGTATCCGTGCCGCAAGGCCGGATGTAGCGAACGAGATTGAAGTTCGTGGCCCCCGCCACCATCGGCGGGGGCCACGTTTTATTTCCCGGCGTTATCGCCGGGCACGTGGCCCACGCACAGAGCTTTGAAAAGCTCATGAGTGGGTCATGCGTGCAAGAAGGGAGGGAAAACATATGCCGACACAGGCAAAGGGCGACGTAGTCGCTGAGATCAAGGAACGGCTGACCGCTGCTGGCGGTGTGATCATGGCTGACTTCCGTGGTCTTACCGTCAAAGAGATGCAGGAACTTCGCATCAGGGTCCGCGAGGCAGGTGGTGAGGTAAAGGTCTACAAGAACACCCTCACCGAGATAGCCGTTCGCGAACTTGCGCTTCCTGACTTGGGCGAGTTTCTTCAAGGCCCAACGGCTTTCGTGTTTGCTGGCGACGACCCTGTCGCTCCTGCCAAGGCACTCGTCGACTTCAAGAAGAAGCACAACTCTCTTGAGCTCAAGGGTGGTCTTGTCCAAAACGCGGTGGTGGATTCCGCAGGAATCAAAGCCATTGCTGCACTTCCGAGCCGCGAGGAACTCATCGCCAAGCTCATGGGTTCGATGCTCAACCCGATTCGCGGCTTTATGTACATGGCCAACGCACCCGCGACTTCGTTCGCGCGCGCACTCCAGGCTGTGGCAGATCAGAAGGCCGCTGCTTAGACCCAGGTAATGAAACTGAATCGCACCGACCCGATGTCGGCTGCGGACGGATTGAGAAAGAGGAGAAAGACAGATGGCTAACATCACCAAAGAAGAAGTACTCGAGTGGGTTAAGAACGCACCAGCACTTGAGCTCGCTGAGCTCGTCAAGGACATGGAAGAGGTCTTCGGTATCTCCGCAGCCGCTCCCGTGGCCGCCGCCGCTGCTCCCGCAGATAGTGAGGCTGTCGCCGAGGAAGAGCAGACCAGCTTCGACGTGGTCCTCACCGGCGCTGGCGACAAGAAGATCCAGGTCATCAAGGTCGTGCGTGAGCTGACCTCGCTGGGTCTCAAGGAAGCCAAGGATGTCGTGGACGGTGCCCCCAAGGCCGTTCTCGAAGGTGTTGCCAAGGACAAGGCCGAGGAGGCGAAGGCTAAGCTTGAGGAGGCCGGCGCTTCGGTCGAGGTCAAGTAGTTTCGGTTCTACTGTTTGCGCCGCTTAGGCGGTGAAGCAGGGGGGTTTGTGGCCGGGTCCGCGTGTGGACTCGGCCACTACCCGCCTTGCAAACCAGAAACATATCCTTGCGTCAAGTCGCACGCTTGGGTATCTTTATCATTTGCGACTCTTCGTATCACCTCTACGCCTTGAAGGAGGAATCGCCTGGTGCCCGGCAGACAAGGTTCCCCCGCCGTTATACGGCAGCGCCGCACTTTCGCAAAGATTCCCGAGATTCTTGCAGTACCGAACCTCATTGCGATCCAGCGCGACAGTTTTGACTGGTTCCTATCAGAGGGACTGCGCGAGACTTTCGCGGACATCTCTCCAATCGAAGACTTCACGCAAACGCTTGCCGTCGAGTTCGGTGCGCATGAGTTCGGCGATCCCAAGTACTCCGTTGAGGAGTGCAAAGAAAAGGATATGTCGTACCAAGCACCACTCTTCGTTGAGGTGCGATTTATCAACAAGGAGACTGGTGAGATAAAGGAGCAGCAGGTATTCATGGGCGATTTTCCGCTCATGACCGATCGCGGCACCTTTGTCATCAACGGCACCGAACGTGTCGTCGTCTCCCAGCTTGTTCGTTCCCCCGGCGTGTACTATGCCGCTGAGGACGACAAGACCACCGACAAGACTAACTACACCGCGAAGGTCATTCCCGCACGCGGTGCATGGCTGGAGCTTGAGACCGATAAGCGCGACATCGTTTCGGTGCGCGTCGATCGCAAGCGTAAGCAGCCGGTCACCGTGCTTCTCCGGGCTCTTGGCATTGCCGAGTCCCGCGAGGAGATACTGGAGCTCTTCGGCGACTCTGAGTGCATGAAGATCACTCTGGACCGCGACTTCACGGAGAACCGTGAAGAGGCGCTTCTGGAAATCTATAAGCGTCTACGTCCGGGTGAGCCCCCAACGGTTGAGTCCGCACGTTCGCTACTGGAGGGTCTGTTCTTCAACCCTCAGCGCTACGATCTGGCCAAGGTCGGTCGTTATAAGTTGGACAAGAAGCTCGGGGTCGATATGCCCGACTCTCAGTCCACGTTGACCAACGAGGACATCCTCGCGGCCGTGCAGTATCTCGTTAAGCTTTGGGAAGGTGCCGAAGGATACGATGTCGATGACATCGATCACTTCGGCAACCGTCGTATCCGCAGCGTAGGCGAGCTCATCCAAAACCAGTTCCGCATCGGGCTGGCTCGTATGGAGCGCGTAGTGCGCGAGCGCATGACTACCCAAGACGTTGAGGAGATTACGCCTCAGTCACTCATCAACATCCGCCCCATCGTGGCGAGCATCAAGGAGTTCTTCGGCTCCTCGCAGCTGTCTCAGTTCATGGACCAGACCAACCCGGTCGCGGGACTGACGCACAAGCGTCGTCTTTCCGCACTCGGGCCTGGCGGTTTGTCTCGTGAGCGCGCCGGCTTCGAGGTTCGCGACGTACACCCCAGCCACTATGGCCGTATGTGCCCCATCGAAACGCCTGAAGGCCCGAACATCGGGCTCATCGGCTCACTCGCGACCTTCGCGCGCATCAACCCTTACGGCTTCATCGAGACGCCGTACCGCAAGGTTATAAAGGGCAAGGTCACCGATGAGATCGAGTATCTCACCGCTGATGTCGAAGAGCGTTTCGTCATCGCGCAGGCCAACGAGCCGTTCGACGCCAAGTCGGGCAAGTTCGCCAACCCGCGTGTCCTTTGTCGTCTCAAGGGCGGCGAGCCTGAGGAGGTCGAGCCTCTAGGGGTCCACTACATGGACGTGTCTCCTCGGCAGATGGTATCTGTGGCTACGGCCCTGATTCCGTTCCTCGAGCACGACGACGCGAACCGAGCCCTCATGGGCTCCAACATGCAGCGCCAAGCAGTGCCGCTTCTCCGTCCGAGAGCGCCGCTGGTCGGCACGGGCATGGAGCATCGCGCCGCGATCGATACGGGCGAAATCATCTTGGCCAAGCGTTCGGGCGTCGTCGAGTACGTTGACGCAGCCAAAATCGTCGTGCGCGCCGAGGACCAC
>JAURYZ010000149.1 GCA_030653635.1 Coriobacteriia bacterium
CGACGTTGTGACGGAGGTAACCTCGGTACTTCAGACCTCGGCAGGCCGCATGATCTTTGCCAAGTTTGCTGGGTTGCAGTCTCTTGCCGATGCGTCCGAGGAATCCTGATTCCGATGAGTGCGCCCACAGTCGCAGCGCTCATCGCAGCTGGAGGGACGGGGGAGCGCTTCGGCGGCGATCGTGGCAAGCAGATGGCCTTGGTCGCGGGTCGTCCGGTCCTGGCGCATGTGGTATCAGCATTTGCAAAGGCTGATTCCGTTGGCATCATTGTTCTCGTAGGGCACCCGGAACGTCTGGCCGAGTATGAATCCGCAGTGGCCCGATTCTGCGGCTCCACGCCGCTTGTCATGGTGCCCGGAGGTGAGACTCGTCAGGAGTCCGTGGCCGCCGGGATTGCCGCCATCGCCCAGTCCTGGCCGTTCATCGCGGTGCACGATGGTGCGAGACCGCTGGTGACTCCAGAGCTAATCGATCACGTGGTCGAGGCACTGGCCGAAGATAGCGAGCTCGACGGCCTGATCGTCGGGCACCCGGCCTACGACACGCTCAAGCAGGTGGACGGAGATCGCATCACGGGGTCTTTGGATCGTGACCGATGCTGGATGGTGCAAACCCCTCAGATTTTCCGGGCACCGGCGCTCAGGTCCGCCCATGCAGGAGCGATTAGCGCTGGCTCGTCGGCGACAGATGATGCAACTTTGATTGAGGCTGCGGGCGGCACACTGCGTGTGTTCCTTGGTCCGCGAGACAATATCAAGATCACCGTTGCCGAGGATCTCATGATTGCCGAAGCGGTACTGCGACACAGAGGGAACGGGTGAATTTTGTGCTGAGAATCGGGCTCGGTTTCGATGTCCATGCTCTCGTATCTGGCCGATCACTGGTGCTCGGTGGTGTGACGCTTCCCCATGAGTTCGGACTGGCCGGTCACTCCGACGCCGATGTGCTGGTTCATGCGCTGATGGACGCCATACTGGGGGCGATGCGCGCCGGGGACATCGGATTGTACTTTCCCGATACCGACCCTTGCTACGAGGGGGTGTCGAGCCTTGAGCTGCTCGCGTTTGTCGCCGAGCTCATGAAGACAGGCGGCTACACTCTCGTGGATGCGGACTGTGTGTTGGCGCTGGAGACTCCCAAGGTGTCGCCTTTCCGCGATCAGATGCGTGAGAACATGGCTCGCGCGCTCGGCGTCGCGCTCGATTCGATCGGCCTGAAGGCGACTACCACAGAGGGTCTCGGCTTCGAGGGCCGTGGCGAGGGCGTCTCGGCCCGCGCGGTCGTGCTTCTGGAATGCGAACAACGATGATGGAGTCGGGCTCAAACGGGTATGATGTGCGTTCGCAATATGTATTGGAAGGCAACACGTGCTCACGCTGATTCGAGAGGACATACAGGCTGTCATGGATCGCGATCCCGCGGCCACCTCGACACTGTCCGTCCTCATTAACTATCCCGGAGTCCACGCAGTCTGGTGGCATCGGGTCGACCACTGGCTCTGGGGTCATGGTCGACACGGCTTTTCGCGCTGGCTGTCACAGGTCACCCGCTTCTACACCGGGATCGAGATACATCCCGGAGCGACTATAGGCCGCAGGTTCTTCATCGACCACGGCATGGGCGTGGTGATTGGAGAGACGGCGGTCATCGGAGATGACGTGACGCTCTATCAAGGAGTGACACTCGGGGGTACTGGCAAAGAGCGCGGCAAGCGTCACCCTACGCTCGAGGATTGTGTGGTTGTGGGTGTGGGCTCCGCGATACTGGGTGACATCACGATCGGTAGAGGCAGCCGTGTTGGTGGCGGCGCGGTCGTCGTCAACGACGTGCCGCCGAACTGCACCGTTGTGGGCATTCCCGGTCGCGTCGTAGTCCGCGAGGGCCAAAGAGTCGACGCTATAGACCTACATCACGAAGATCTGCCCGATCCGGTGGTCGACATGTTCCGCTGCCTCCAGCGCAGGATCGACAGACTGGAGCATCGTCTCGGCCCGAAACTCGCTTCCGAGAAAGAGCTAGTACAAGCTGCCGAAGATGAGGGTACGTCCTTCGGCCACGCCTGTGACATCTAAGGATCACCGAACGGAGTCTGCATGAGCATTCGCGTTTATAACACCTTGTCTCGGTCCAAGGAGGAGTTCGTCCCGCGCGATCAGGGCAAGGTCTCCATGTATGTCTGCGGGCCGACGGTGTACAACCACATCCACATCGGTAACGCTCGCACCTTCCTGTCCTTTGACGTGATACGGCGTTACCTCGAGTTCAGAGGGCTAGAGGTGACGTTCGTGCAGAACATCACCGACGTCGACGACAAGATCATCAATCGTGCCAACGAGGAGAATCGCACCGCAGCTGAGGTGGCGACTGAGTACACGGAGGCGTTCCTCGGCGCCATGGATGCTTTGGACGTGAAGCGTCCCACCGTTCAGCCGAGAGCCACTGATACCATCCCCGAGATGATCGATATGGTGCAGGTGCTCATCGAGCGAGGATATGCGTATGAGGTGGACGGCGACGTCTACTTCTCGGTTCGGAAGTTCGATGGCTACGGGAAGCTGTCCGGACGCGATATCGATGAGATGAACTCCGGGTCCCGAGTGGATGTCGATGAGCGCAAGGCCGATCCTTTGGACTTCGCTTTGTGGAAGTCGGCCAAGCCGGAGGAGCCGCACTGGACGAGCCCCTGGGGCGAAGGGCGACCTGGATGGCATCTCGAGTGCAGTGTGATGAGCGACAAAGAGCTCGGTGTGACATTCGACATGCACGGCGGGGCATCGGACCTCATCTTCCCCCACCACGAGAACGAGATCGCGCAGTCCGAAGCGGCCACGGGCGAGCCCTTCGTCCGCTACTGGTTGCACGGTGGGTTGCTTCAGGTCAACGCAGAGAAGATGAGCAAGTCGCTTGGCAACTTCATGCTTCTGCGCGACGTCTTGGAAAAGTACGAAGCTCCAGTGGTGCGCCTCATGATGCTCCAGACGCATTATCGCAGCCCGTTGGAGTTCTCCACCGATCGCCTCGACGAGGCACGTTCGGCCTACGAACGTCTTGTGACCCCCCTGCGCGATCTTGAGATGGCCAAGCGCTCTACAGACCGTGGTCTCGCGCTGACCGAACAAGAGACCACGGCGGTCACCAACCGTCTTAAGGACGCAATTCACGAAGCTCGGCGTAACTTCACTGAATCGATGGACGATGACTTCAATACCGCAGGTGCGCTTGGCGCGATCTTTGGGTTGGTGCGTGAGCTGAACTCATTCATTTGGGAGGGTCCAGGAATCGGGCTAGAGGATGTTCATACAATGCTTCTCGATCACGCGGCTGTCGCCATCCGCGAACTGGCTGGGGTGCTTGGAATCGAGCTTGTAACCAAGCGCCCGGAGATTGCAGAGTACCCGCCGGACGTGTTTGTGTTGGCGGCCGATTATGCCGGTTACTCGGGCGCCTCGGGAGCTGAAGCGGTCGACGCACTGTGCAAAGCGCGGGACGTCTCGCGTAGCGAGCGCAACTGGGCAGTGGCTGATGCGATTCGCAATCGGATGAATGACATCGGATTCCTCGTTGAGGACAAGCCTGACGGCACACACATCAGCTACGAATCGCGGTGATTGGATGTCCACAATCATAGAGGGTCGAAATTCCATACTCGAGGCGCTTCGTTCCGGGATGCCGCTAATCAAGGTTGTCATCGCCGAAGGGGCGTCCGGCACACCGATCTTGGACATCGAGCATGCCGCCGAGAAGCGGGGCGTCCCGGTCACTCG
>JAURYZ010000150.1 GCA_030653635.1 Coriobacteriia bacterium
TAGCTCGCGCGAGCTGTCCGCGTCGCTGCCGAAGGGCTTTTCCACTAGCACGCGCGTCCAACCGGTCAGGTCGTTGCACGGCTCGGTGAGGCCGCTTGCGGCCAAGCGCCTAAATATCGTCTCGTAGTGCTCGGGAGGAACCGCCAGGTAGAACAGCTTGTTCGCGCACACTCCCCATTGCGAGTCGATCAGTCGCAGGTGTTTCGCGAGCGCCTCGTACGCCGCTTCGTCCTCGAACGCGCCCTGAGAGTACGTAAACATGCCGAGGAACTCCTCGGTGGACTGTGTCTCGGCATCGGGATAGCGCTCGGCCAAGATATCTTTGACCCGTCCGCGAAGATCATCGTTGGACCAAGGCCGCCGTGAGACACCGACGCACGCGAAATGCTCAGGGAGCACGTCCTTGCTGCGGAGATGGAATATCGAAGGCACGATCTTGCGCGCCATCAAATCGCCAGTTGCGTCGAATACCACAAGCACGGTCGGGCTGATCCGATCTGGCATATCTCCCCCAAAGTTGCGAGCATATAGCGTCTTTGGGTTTGTTTCCCGATACGGCGTCAGTTCAACGCGAAGCTGCAAATCGCATTCCTCATCGCAGTACGCATTACGCCAGCGGCGAGATCAGCTCCTGGCCACCCATGTAGGGTCGCAGCACCTCGGGGATAATCACGCTGCCATCCGCCTGCTGATAGTTCTCCAGCACGGCGACCAGGCAGCGACCCACCGCGAGCCCCGAACCGTTTAGCGTATGCACCAGGCGCGAACCCTTGAACGTCTCGGGGTCGCGGTATTTGATTGCGGCACGACGCGACTGGAAATCGACGCAGTTGCTGCAGCTGGAGATCTCCTTGAAGTTGTCATAGCTGGGCAGCCAGACCTCCAGATCGTAGGTCTTGGCGGCGCCGAAACCCATGTCTCCGGTGCACAGCACGATGATGCGATACGGAAGTCCAAGAAGCTGCAAGATGTTCTCGGCGTCGACGACCATGCCCTCAAGCTCGTCGAACGACTCCTCGGGCCTGGCGAACTTGACCATCTCGACCTTGTCGAACTGGTGTACGCGGATCATGCCGCGCGTGTCACGACCGGCGCTGCCAGCCTCCTCGCGAAAGCACGGGGTGTAGCCGACGTAATGCAGCGGAAGTTCCGCGCCCTCCAAGACCTCGTCCCGATGAAGGTTCGTGAGCTGGACCTCGGCGGTCGGGATCAGATAAAGCCCTTCGGAGGTCTTGAACAGGTCCTCCTCGAACTTGGGGAGCTGGCCTGTCCCGGTGAGCGTCTCACTGTTGGCCATCGCCGGTACTGCCCACTCGGTGTACCCGCGCGAGCCGTGCGTATCGAGCATGAAGTTGATCAGCGCGCGGTTGAGCCTTGCCCCATCACGACCGAGCACCACGAATCGGCTCTTGGTCAGCTTAACCCCGCGCTCGAAGTCGATGATCCCCATCTCGGGCCCTAGGTCCCAATGCGCCTTGGCCTCAAAATCAAACTGCCGAGGAGTACCCCAACGTCGCACCTCGACGTTGTCGTCCTCGCCCGCACCGATAGGTACGCTGGAATCAGGGATGTTGGGCGCCGTCATGAGCAGATCGCGCACCTGCGCCTCTAGCTGCGCGAGCGTCTCGTCAAGCTCAGCGACCTGTTCGTTGATCTGCCTGACCTCGCCCTTGGCCGCCTCGGCCTCATCACGCTTGCCGTCCTTCATGAGGATGCCAATGGCCCGGCTCGCCTCATTGCGTGTGGCCTGAAGCGCCTCCACCGTCCCGATGATGGCGCGTCGCTTCTCGTCGGCGGCGATGAATTCCTCGACGTCCCACGAGGCATTGCGGTCCGACATCACCTTGCGGACAGCGTCGGTGTTGTCGCGGACGAACCTGGCGTCAAGCATCTGAAGCGGCCTCCCGAAAACCACGGTGATGAATCGTCAATCGCTTGGCGGCAGTATAGCCGATGAGACGCTCAGCGCGGCTCACAGAAACCACTGGCTTCCGCGACCGCGTGATGCCATGAGCCCATAGTTCCACCATCATCTATACTCTGCAAAGGAGCAGTCCCTTCGCGCACGACCGCCACCATGGTCACTGCGCCCGAGCGATATGGAGTTGCTCATGCCCGAGAAACGAGAGTTCACGGATGCCTCGTACTCAAATGAGCGTGAGCGGGAGAAGCTCTCACTGGGGACGCTCGGAACGATCCTGGTCATCCTCATCTTGGTCGTCGTTGTGCTTCTGTTCTGGCGTGCTTGTGGCACCGATGAACAATCCTCGACGACTCAGGAAGGTGGCGGCACTATCACGAGTGTGGGCGATCTAGATCGAATCGATGCGGGAGTCGCGGTCTGGCTTAAGCCCGGCACGGGCATCGAGACGGTGCTGGAGCGCAACGGCCTTGCCGGTGCCACCTACACCGATTTCGGGGAGGGCACCTTCGTCATCGACGTTGGCAAGGAGTCGGCCGAGCGCACGGTGAGCAAGCTCAAGGGCGACGAAGGCCTGTACGACGCTGGCTTCATCTATGCGGACACTGGGAAGTGACGGCCGAGGCTCTCGCTTGGCCATAACCGGTCCGCGGCCTGAACATCTGGGCTGACTAGATCTTGGCTGTTGCCTTCACTCCGCGCTCCGCAAGAACGGTGAGCACTGCGTCAATCGCGGTGTCGAGCGCTGCTTCGACGGGCTCGGACAGGCCGATCGTGAGTTCGGCAGGTTCCATGTCCTCGACTTGGATTCCAATCACGTGGCCCTCGGGCCTGATGCCGATAAGTTCGGCCGCCTGTAATACATCCACGAATCGCAAGTCGTGCAGCGAGTGCATCACTTGGTTGTTCGCGATGTCCTCGGGCGCGAGCCTCACCACGGATCCACCGGGGTAGCCTGTTCCATTCACGGCATCCACGATCAGGACGAAATCGTACTGCCGAAGCAGGTTCAGGATCATCATGCCCATGGTTCCGGAGTCCTCGATGTCTACGTTATCGGGGAATTCGTAGCGAGCGAACAGCTCCTCGACTACGCGACAGCCGACTCCCTCGTCCTTCATGAGGATGTTTCCGATCCCTAAAACGAGTATGCGTTCGGGTGCGTCTGCCTGTGGGGCCATCCTACTGGCCGCCCTTGCCGACGCGTGAGTAGCTGCCGAGCACCTTGACCTGCCGCAGCTTGAGCCGCAGGCAATCAAGAGCAAGCCGGACGTTCTCATCCTCGACGTGGCCGGCTAGGTCGATGAAGAACATGTAATCTCCCAAGACCTTTCGGGTGGGGCGCGACTGGATCTTGGTGAGGTTGATTTGCCCGAACGCGAACTCCGACAAAATCATATGAAGCGTTCCTGGCTTGTCTGCCTTCATGAACAGCGCCAGCGAGGTCTTGTCCTGACCTGTGCGATCGTGGATACCGTTCCCGACGACCACAAATCGCGTCTGGTTGCCCGCGTAGTCCTCGATGGCCTCAAAAAGAATCTCGGCGCCGTAGGTCTTAGCCGCGAACAGACTGCCGATCGCTGCCACTCCTGGCTGCTCGACAGCCATTCGCACGGCTTCCGCCGTCGAAGTCGCGGCGGCGACCGGCTTGCCCAAGAGGTGCTCGGTTATCCACCGGCGTGACTGAGAGAGAGCCTGGGGGTGAGAAACGATCCGAGTGATGTCGGCAAGCTT
>JAURYZ010000260.1 GCA_030653635.1 Coriobacteriia bacterium
ATGAGCCAGCCCAAAGTAGCCGGGATGAGCCATTTCCATCCCAGTGACATGAGCTGATCGATGCGGACGCGCGGGAACGTGCCGCGAATCCACATCATCAGGAAAATGCCGATGTAGGTCTTGATGATGAACACCGCCGGCGCCAGGATCGGAACCGCCTCGTACCACGAAGCGGGCGCCCACGGCAGCATCCATCCGCCGAAGAACAAAGTGACGCCGAGCGCTGACATGACGAACTGGTTCGAGAACTCCGACAGGAACAGCAGCCCGAACTTCATCGCTGAGTACTCACTCGCAAATCCCGCGACGAGCTCGGATTCGGCCTCGGACAGATCGAATGGTGTCTGATTGAGCTCCACGAGGACTGCGATGACAAAGAACAGGAACGTGGGCCAAAACGCGGGGAACATGATGTTCCAACGCGGCACGACAGCAAGCCAGGTCCCCGATTGCGCCGCTACGATGTCACCCAGGTTGAGCGTGCCGGTGAACATGACGATGGGTAGCACCGACAACAGGAGCGGCACCTCGTACGCGATCTGCATCGCGGCGGCACGCATGCCACCCAGAAGTGACCACTTGTTCGCACTCGCCCACCCAGCCATGAGCACGCCGAGGGGAACCATGGAGGCGACCGCGAAGGTATAGAGCAGCCCCGTGTCGAGGCTCGTTATCTTCAAGGAGTTCGAGAACGGGAGCGCGGCATAGGCCATGAGTGAGGGCGCGAACACGACCGCCGGCGCCAGGAAGAACAGCGCCTTGTCCACGTTGGCCGGAGTGATGTCCTCTTTGGTCAGCAGCTTCAATACATCCATGGTCGTCTGCGCGATCCCCTTGGGGCCCACGTGCATGGGCCCGAGTCGCAGATGCAGGTGGCCGAGGACCTTGCGAAGCATATAGATGAGCACCACGCCGTTCACGAGCATAAGCCCCACGGCCGCAAGGACTCGAAGTGTGGCGATCAGGATCGGATTCACCTGTCCGCCTCCCCGAGCATAATGTCGAGGCTTCCGATCATCATGACCACGTCGGCCAGCAGGTGACCAGGCAAGATCTCCTCAAGTAGTTGCACGGCGAAAAGCGACGGGCCGCGGTAGTGATATCGGACCGGACTTGTGCCGCCATCGGTGACCATGTGCACCGCGGTCTCTCCGCGGCTCGACTCCACGGAGGCATAGACCTCACCCGCAGGCACCCGAATGACCTTGGGGACCTTAGCGGTGTGCTCACCTTCGGGCATGCCCGCAATAGCCTGACGCACCATGCGCACCGACTGTCGCATCTCTTCCATGCGGACCATATAGCGGTCCCATGCGTCCCCGCGCGTGCCGATCGGAACATCGAACTCGAGCTCCGAGTACGCATCATACGGCCGTTCGCGTCGTACATCGAAGCCAACGCCTGCCGCGCGCAGATTTGCGCCCGACAAGCCGAACGCGAGAGCCATTTCGCGGTCGATGACCCCTACGCCCTTGACGCGATGCTGGAATATCTCGTTTCCGCCGAGGAGCGCATGGTGCTCCTCGAGGTAGCCGTCGAAACCATCGCAAAACGCGATGATCTTGGCCTCGATGCCGACGGGCAGGTCAGCCACCACGCCACCGGGCCTCACGTAGTTGAACATCATCCGCTGACCGCTCACGGCCTCGAGAATGTCGAGGATAGCTTCGCGGTCGCGCATCGCGTACAGGAACTGCCCCATCGCGCCGGTATCCAGCCCGAATGTCCCGTACCACACGAGGTGGCTCGCAATGCGCGTCAGTTCGGCCATAAGAGAACGGATCCAGCGGGCCTTGCTAGGCACCTCTATCTCCATGAGCTTCTCGACCGCCAGTGCGGCAGCCTGCTCCCCGTGGATGCCGCTGACGTAATCGCCGCGATCCATGAGCGTTCCCAGCTGATCAAAGCGCCGCGTCTCGGCGAGCTTCTCGATGCCGCGGTGTAGGTAGCCCAGCGTGGACTCGGCCGCAACGACCTCTTCGCCGTCCACCTCGACGATCACACGCAATACGCCGTGGGTGGAGGGGTGCTGCGGACCCATGTTGATGATGAGGTGCTCGGTCGACAGGCCATCGACGCCGCTCGGAATACGGCGGATACCCGCAGGTGGCATACCTGGGTCATGAGTGCCTTCTGAAGCAAGCTCGCCCACGGAAGTCACGATGTCGCGAGCGTCAGTCACCGCGCTCGCACCTCCTCGGCACTCCGCACAGCGACTGATTTGCGCAGAAGCGCAGCGACGCCATCGGTCGTGAGCAGTCGCTTGGGATTCGGGTGCCCGTCGAGCTTGATCCCTAGCAGTTCCGCGGTCTCGCGCTCAGGCGCGAGTGCCGAGGGGAAGAGGTTCCACACCGAACGCAGCGCGGCGTCGTAGGCGACCTCGGTCTTTACGAACACGTCCTCGTCACGAGAGAGCGAGCGAAGGTGATAGGTGATCTCGATGCCCTCACCTGTGTCGGCGCCAAGCATATCGAGCAGCATGTGGAAGTCCAGATCGCTTCCGCGCAGCGCAGAAAGCGCCTCCACCGCCATTTCGCACGGGACATGGGCGACGATGCCGAGCGTGGTTTCTTCGACGCGGGCCGTGACGCCAGCGTCGGAAAGAATGCGATTAAGTACGGTCGCGTCGGGCAGCAAGGCGTTCCCCCGTCCGATTTCGTATCTTCTTTTGCAGCTCGATGAACGCATACTGGACCGACTCGGGCCTAGGAGGGCAGCCCGGAATGTACACATCGACAGGCACGATCTTGTCTACGCCCAGTACGACGTTGGGGTACTCGCGAAAGGGGCCTCCAGTGTTCGCGCACGCTCCCATGGCGACGACCCATTTGGGCTCTGGCATCTGGTCGTACAGCATGCGGACGGTCTCGGCCATCTTGAGGTTCACCGTACCCGCGACGATCATCACGTCGGCCTGCCGAGGAGAGGCCCTAAAGAACACCCCCATGCGGTCGAAATCGAATCGAGGGCCCGAAGCACTCATGAGACCCTCGATCGCGCAGCACGCGATGCCGAAAGCCATGTACCAAAGCGAGTGGCTTCGAGCAAGATCGAAAAGCTGTTCGCTGCGGATGAATGCGATGGAGTGCTCGCCGGTGAGTCGATCTATCGCCATGTGAGCGCACCCTCTTTCCAAGCATACGCGAGCCCGAATACGAGGATGCCGACAAACACTACCATCTCGACCAAGATAAACATGCCCATGCGGCTAAAGGCGACAGCCCAGGGATATAGAAAGACAGTCTCGATGTCGAACACCACGAACAGCAAGGCGTAAACATAGTAGCCCACACGGAACTGCACCCAAGGCGGACCGATTGGAGTCGAGCCGCACTCGTAGGTGGTCGCCTTCTCTTTCGAAGGGGCCGAGGGGCTCAAGAGATTGGATACCGTAACCGTGGCCGCGACGAACAAGACGCCGATCACGGCGAACATGCCGAGTATCAAATGGTCAAGCGACATACCGGCAACCCCGTTCGATAACTGCGAACTCCGACGCCCAAGCACGGACCGCGCAACGGCCGGTCCGAGGCCGTCATATCACTCAGGATACGACAACGCCCACAGGGCGGGTTTCTCCCCGCTCGGGGCGTCAAAAGTTCGGCACAACGTAACACAACCGGTATGACCGCTCAAGGTGACACCACATAAGATCGGGCGTACGGGCGACACGTTCGGTGACCGGCGTTAGAATGGTCCTCACCCGCTGCGCACACCCGTGTCGGACTTGGCAGCTCGACCCACAATCCGACGCACACGAAAGGCGCCAACGTCATGGACTTCCTGAACATGAACCGGATGACTCTCGCTCAGAGGCTCGTCACGTGGTTCGTCGTAATCACCGTCGTTCCAGCGATTGCTGCTGCGTGGGTCGGCATCACCTCATTCAGCGCCGCCATGAAGCGCGAAGGCCAACGCTCCGTCGAAACACGGATGGAGCGCGCCTACCAACTGATCAACGAACAGCAGAACCTCCAGGCTTCCATGCTCAAAAGCCTGTCCGAGGATGCCTCAATCGTTCAGATGTTTTCGAAACGAGATGCCGCCGCACTCAAGCTGCGACTGGCCTCCGCTGCGGACCGGCGCAGTGGGGCGTACATCCTTGCGGTCGACGATGCGGGGATATCGTTCGCAGGCAGTCTGGGACCCAGTCCTCTCTCGCGCGCGACGTACGCCCCAGTGCGCGAGGCTCTCATCGGCAAGACATCTCGACTGTGGGACCTTATTCCCCCTCAGGAGATCGAAGCACTCGGCCTCGCAGCCAAGACCGCAATCGATGTGAAGGAGACCCCGGCGGGCAGTGTCGTACATGCCACATTGGACGGGGCGCTGGCGCTCGTGACAGTCGTGCCTATGTACGACGCTGATGGCCAGCCCATCGGTGCGCTTGTCTCTGTCATCCCCCAGAACAGATCTGCGACGCTCGTGGATTCGATCGTGTCATCCTCGGACAGCGCAGCCACGCTCTTTCAACATGAGGTCCTCGTTGCGACCACGTTGACCGGTAGCGGCGGCATGAAGCCTTACGGCACCGTGGTATCCGACGCGGTGCGCATTCAGACCTTGGATGACGGCAAGGCCTACAGGGGTCGGGCCGAGGTTGTCGGAAAGGATATGTTCACGGCATACGACCGCATCGCATCCCCCACCGGCCAAACCATTGGAATGGTGTTCGTTGGCATTCCAATGGAGCCACTGATCGCAGATAGGACCGCGTTTCTTAAGCTACTGTCCGTCTCCTTGCTGCTAAGCCTTGGCGCAGCCTTGGTCATCGCCGTCACGGTCGCGCGTCGGCTGTCCTTGCCTTTGTCGGAACTTGAAAGCAGCGCTGGTCGCATCGCGGGCGGTGACTTGCGAGTCACGGTCCCACTGGGAGGAAGCCGTGAGATATTCGAACTCGGTCAATCCTTCAACAAGATGGGCGAGACACTTTCAGGGGTAATCCGGGGCGTCAAGAGCACCTCAAACACGCTCAACTCGGCAGCCAGCGAAATCCGCCATGCTGTCGGCGTACAAGCCGAGGGCTCAACGCGTCAGGCCTCAGCAGTCAGTGAGACGACAGCCACCCTCGAGGAGATGGCGGCCACCTATCGGTCGGTTGCTGCCTCCGCCGAGCGCGTACTTCACCTTGCCGAGGATGCCCTGGAGGCAGCCCAAGACGGGCAGACCACGCTGGCATTCACCATCAAGGAAGTCGTCGCTGTGCGAACCGATGCCGAGCACACGCGCGAAGCCGCGGAGAGCCTGGCTGAGGGCGCAAGTGATATAGGAGAGGTTCTGGGCATTATCGACCTTATCGCGGCGCAGACCAAGATCCTCGCGCTCAATGCTGCCATCGAGGCTGCTCGCGCCGGTGAGGCGGGCAAGGGGTTCGGCGTCGTCGCCACCGAGATCAGGACACTTGCCGAGTCCGTCACCAAGTCGACGGCGCGCATCGAGGGACTGCTCGACGCAATCAGTGACGGCAGCGCCTCACTGACGCGTGCGGCGGCCAACCAAGAGCAGCGCATCGGCGAGGCGGCCGAAAAGGGGCGCCGGACCGAGGATACATTTATCGAGATCGTCGACAAGATGTCTGCCACAACCGCAGCCGCACGCGAGATCGCGGCGGCCGCTGACCAGCAGCGAGCCGCATCCGAACAGGTGGTTCAGGCGATGCATCAGGTCGCGTCCGCAGCTGCAGACACCGCCTCTGCGGCGCGACAGGTCGAAGGGGCCGTGGACGACGTCGTCAAGCGGACCCACGATTTGGACGACTCTCTTGCGGGGTTCCGCGTCGACTAGTTGACCAAGTGGCCCAAAGTCTTCTGATAGACACAAAGAGGGCGGCACCGTTTCGGTGTCGCCCTCTTTCATCTTCGTGGAGCCGACGAGGGGACTCGAACCCCTGACCTACGCATTACGAGTGCGTTGCTCTACCAGCTGAGCTACGTCGGCGATCGCTTGCGACTCCTTAGGTGGAGGAGCCACCTTCCGTGCCTGTCGTGCCAGAACCTGTGCCGCCGGCTCGACGCCTGCGACGCCTGCGACCCGAACTTGGGGCCTTCTTGGCGCCCTGCGTCGCGTCTCCCTCGGCAGCCTTGGCTGCCTCGGGTTCGGCAGCCTTGGGACCAGCCGCCTTCTGTGCCGCAAGCTTCGGAGCCTGCTGCTCGCGCGGCTTGCCGCGCTTCTTGTCCGTGCGCTCGCGCGCCGGACGTTCCGTGCGCTCAGGCCGCGGCTTGCGCACCGGCATCTCCTCGGCGGCGCTATCCCGCTCGAGCTGTGAGGACATACTCGCCGGAAGCACCACCTGCGCCTCTTCAAGCGCCTCGCGCTTGATGCAACACGGGCAACCCTTGCCCGACCCGCATTCCATAACCGAGAGCGGCACCGTAAGGTTGCCGGCCTCAGGGATACGCACCGTGACCGTCTCGCGCGGAGTGTTCAGGTCAACGACCTTGCCCTCACCGAACGGGGTCTCGATCATCGCCCCGCGTTTCGGCGCCCGACCCTTATAGTCTTTGTAGGCGTCGTACTCATAGCGCAGACAGCACATGAGTCTGCCGCAGAGCCCGCTGATTTTCAAGGGGTTCAGGGGCAGGTCTTGTTCTTTTGCCATCCGGATCGAGACCGGCTGAAAATCGCCGCTGAATCGATCGCAGCACAACTGCTGGCCGCAGTGGCCCAATCCGCCGACCATACGAGCCTCATCGCGAACACCCACCTGACGCATATCGATGCGCTGGCGGAAGCGCGACGCCAAGTCGCGAACGAGCTCGCGGAAGTCCACGCGCTCCTCGGCGGAGAAATAGAAGACGACCTTGTCGTCGCCGAATAGGAACTCGGCAGCGACCGGCTTCATGTCAAGCTTGTGCTTGCCTACGAGCTCACGAAAGACCGGCATCGCCGCGCGTTCCTCGGCAAGCAGGGATGCGGCGTGCTCAGCGTCTGACTCGTTGGCAATGCGCACGACTGGCTTGAGAGCGGAATGAACCTCTCCCCTGCCTACCTCGTGCGCTTCTTCGACGACCTCACCGATCTCAGTGCCACGATCGGTCTCGACGATGACTGAGTCACCTTTGAGCGGCTCAATGCCACTCGGATCGAACCACAGCACCTTCGGCGCGAATCGGAGTTTGACTCCCACTACCGTGGGCAAAGGAGGACCTCCCGGATATCGAACAGCATGGCCTCAATGGCCAACTGCGGACTCACATTATACGAGATGCGCCTTCTAGTCTCATTGACGGCATCCAAAGCGCGTGTAGCAGCGCCCGGCGTCATGATAGCAGCGACTTCTTCCATCGCATCAGCGGCATCACCGTTGACAACCATATCTCCGAGCCCCTGCGACATCACCAGGCAATCCCGCAGCCAGCTTTCGGTGACGTTCAGAATCTCGGCCACGCCTTCGCGTTCCCGCGCGGTCAGTTCACGCTTCTGGCGATCCTCGACCGATTTGTTCGGGGCCTTACCCATGAATTCCTGGCGCGAAAGCAGCTCTTGAACATGTTGCTCCTTGAGTTCCTCAAGCGGCGCCTTGACCAATGTCAGCAACTCACGGGCCGATGCGAGCACATCGAACTCATCGAGCGCAGTCAGGTCTTTAAGGATGCCCAGCATACGCTCTCTGGCCGCGCGGCGCGAGGAGGACTCGAGAAACTCCACCGCACGCGTCAGCACGTCGCCCGTCGCTGCAAGTCCCGCTTGCGCCTCGATCCTGCTTGCCGCAGTGCGCGAACGCAGCAAATCTATCGCTACCGATGCCGGGATGCGTGCAAAACGGACCACTAGACAGCGCGAGGCTATAGTAGGCAGCACCGAGTCCAAAGTGGGGGCAAGCATGATGATCACCACATCGTTGGGCGGCTCCTCAAGCGTCTTGAGAAAGGCGTTGGCCGAGTCATCACGCATAAGATCTGCCTGGCCGACGATATAGACCTTGCGCGAGCCCTCGATGGGCCGCATGTGCACGCCGTTAATCAGCGGGCGGATCTGCTCGCGCAGAAGGTAGCTCGACGCCCCTTCGGGCTCAAAGACCTGCACGTCGGGATGCAGTCCTCGCTTAATGCGGTAGCAGACGCCGCATGCGCCGCAACCGCCGTCTTCGCACAGCATCGCGCACGCGAAGGCCTTGGCGGCGGTCTTCTTGCCCGCTCCCGCCGGACCCACGAACAAGTACGCGTGTCCAACGGTGTGCGTATCGATAGCCGAACGCAGGTATGAAACAGCCTTGGTCTGGCCGATGAGATCGTCCCATGCGCAGCTCTTGCTCACAGGTCGGCCTCGGCCAGCACGAGCGCGAGCACAGGGATAGTGCGAATAGAGGCGAGGACGCGCTTTGCGACCTGCTCAGGTGTTCCTTCGGCGTCGATCACTTTCACGCGCAAAGAATCGGCCTGGGCGATCTTAAGAAAACCGTGCCGAACGCGCTTGTGAAACTCGTCTCCGGCTGCCTCGAGCCGATCCGTACTCTCAGTGGTTGCCCGATTCATGCCTCGCTGATGATCACCGTCGAGCAGCAGCGTCATATCGGGCTTAAGCCCACTTGTCGCCGAGGAGTTGAGCGCCTCAATCTCGGAAATCGGAAGGCCTCGGCCATAACCTTGGTAGGCCGTCGATGAGTCGTAGTAGCGATCGCAAAGCACCACGGCCCCCGTGGCCAGCGCGGGCTGGATTAGCTCGCGGGTTAGCTGCGCGCGAGATGCCTCATATAGCAACAGTTCGGCCCTAGAATCAACATCGCCGGTCGCCGGGTCGAGCAGCAAGGCGCGAACAGCCTCTCCTAGACTTGTGCCTCCGGGCTCGCGAGCGAGCACGACTTCGAGTCCGGCGCGCTCAAGCGTCTTGGCAAGGATGCTGATCTGGGTGCTCTTGCCCGATCCCTCACCACCCTCGAAACTCAGGAACACTCCGCGCGCGGTCATCGCGGGTCCCCATTCTGCTGCGCTGTATCGAAGGCGGCTAAGGCGCGCCGCCATTCCGATGCCGCCTGGGCGTACAGATCGTTGCCGCACGAGTCGATCGCCACGACGACCGGAAAGTCGACCAAATCAAGTCGAACGAGCGCCTCGGTACCCAGATCGGGATACGCAACCGGGGTCGATGCGCTCACCCGGGTCGCAAGCAGGGCTGCAGATCCGCCAACTGCCGCAAAGTAGACAGAGCCCGTGGAGGCGAACGCTTCGCGCACCGACTCGGAACGAACGCCTTTGCCGATAGCCGCCACGATGCCCGCTAAAAGCAATGGGGGCGTCCATGCATCCATACGCTTGGCAGTGGTCGGTCCGACCGAACCCGCGGGTCGCATGGCTGCCGGCGGGGTCGGGCCTGCGTAAAAGAGCGTCTGGCCGTCAAGCCCGTACGGAAGCACGCCGCCGTGCGCGGCTATCTCGGCCACGAGGCGGGCGTGGGTGGCGTCCCGCGCCGTGTAGACAGGACCACTCAGCATAACTTCGTCTCCGGCACGCAGAGACGCAAGCTTTGCGCGAGTGATCGGAAGCGTGAGTGTGTAGGGATCAGGCATCAGCGGGCTCCTCGGCAGGGCGTCGCCAATTGAGCGTACGGAAGGCATAGACCGCAGCACCCACCACGATAAGTGCAGAGAGTTGCAGGGCGAGTTGCGAGCCGGTGACGGTCACCATGGCAAGCTCGCCTCCTTGGGATTCAACCACACGGCGGACGATCTTGGCCGCAAAGTCACCGAGCGGGGCCATGATGATCATAGACAGCAGCAGGCACACGCGGATCACCGACTCCAAAGCGGTGAACACCCGCCCTCGGATCTCGTCGGCGACGGTCTCGACCACGTAGGTGTTGCCCGCCACGGTCACTGCGGCCAAGCAGAACCCGGCAGCTGCGGCGAACAGTCCAGCCCAGCCGTACGTGCCCACGCTGGCAAAGCCGCCCATCGTGACACCGAAGCCCGCCACGCCGCCCAAGAAGAGCAGTTGCAGCGACATCACCTGAGCCAGACGTGGCACGAGAAGCGCGCCGCTGACCATCCCAAGCGCGAGCAATACGAGCATGAACGTCTGTGGGGTCGCTGCGAGTTGCTGTAACAACTGGCTTTGCGACAGGAACGGACCTAGGCCCGAGAGTTCCTGCTGCACGAACACCAGCCCGACCGGGATAATCGCGCCTCCACCTAGAATCGCGAGCCCGATCGTGAGAAGGAAGCCGCGCAGCTCGGTGTGGTACCGCAAGAACCTGAATGACTCAAGCACATCTTTGCCCAGAAGGGTGATGTCAAAATGACCATCCGCGTGTGACGCGCGGGCATTGAGGTGGATGCCGTAAATCGCCACAGCCGAGACCAGGAACGTCAAGGTGTCGAGGAAAACGCCGGCGCGCGGGCCAAGAAGCGCCGGCGCGAAGAACTCGATGATCGTATCAAGGCCGGGGAGGTTCGCCGATTGCACCGTGCGCACAATTGACTCAAAGCCTGCCAGGATCGCGCCAGCACCGGCCAGACCAACGAGCATGCTGGCCTGCTGGGTGGTGTAAGACAAACCGTTTGCCGCAGTGATGTCCTCTTCGTCGACCAGGTACGGGATGAGCGCGTTTTTGGCCGGGAAGAAGAACAGTGAGGCGGTCTCCATCGCGAGCACAACCGCATAGATGAGCGCCAACTGGACGCCCGCCGACAGGCCCGCTATCGCGATAAGGCCCAAAGCCAGCACCGCACGGCTCAAATCAGCCACGATCATCGTGCGCCTACGGTCGAAACGATCGACCAAAACACCGATCACCGAGGAGAACAGCAGCGCAGGGATAATCTTGGCGATCATGATGCCGGCAACCGCGAACGAAGAACCGCCCGAAAGGGTGGTCACCAAAGGCATCAGAAAGCCGATAACGAGCCAGTCACCGATGCCAGAAACGAGCTGACTTAGCCAAAGCCGCCTGAACTTGGGGTTGGCGGCAAGGCGCCGGTAGGCACCTTTGGACATCTTCACGGCCTTGTCGGCCGTCATCGGACAATCTTCGGGTCCCAGATCAGACGACATCTATGCTCACCGACCTGACCGCGCAACAGCCCATGTTCACGGCGACGGGCAAAGAGGCGATATGACATGGGGCGGAAAGAACGTTGACCGCAAGCGCGGTCGTGTCCCCTCCCATACCGGCCGGCCCTATCCCCGAGGCGTTGATCGCATCCAGGAGCTCACGTTCAAAAGCGGCCACCGAAGCGTTGGCTGATGGCTCCCCGATTGGCCGCAACAGCGCCTTCTTGGCCAGCAGCGCGACCTTGTCAAACGTCGCTCCGACGCCGACGCCAACCACGAGCGGCGGGCAAGCGCCGGTTGCCTTCGCACTCACCGTACGCAGCACGAGTTCACGAACGCCTTCCATGCCTGCCGCTGGCTCGAGCATCTCAAGCACCGACGAGTTGTCGCTGCCGCCGCCCTTGAGCATCACATGTACCGTGGCACCGGATCGCGGACGAAACGTGATATCAATAAACGCGGGAGTGTTGTCCGTCGTGTTCGTGCGGTCCGTCAGCGCGTCACGAGCCACGCTCATGCGCAGTGCGCCATCGCGGTAGGCGTCGGCCACAGCCGCATCGACAGCCGCGTAGATGTCCCCGGACACGCACTCCTGCCCGCCCAGTTCAAGCCACACCCAAACGGTGCCGGTGTCCTGGCAAAGCGGGACACAATCCGTTCGCGCGATACGCGCATTGTCAATCAACTGCTCCAGCACCCGCCTAGCACGCGGTGCGCGTTCCACGCCAAGCGCAGTCTCCATGGCCACAAGCGCATCGGGCCTGAGCTCAACTGCAACCAGCGAGATGGCACGACGCACGGCATCGGCTATGGCTGCGACCTCGATCACGTACTGCCTCAGCCCCTCAGGCCGAGCGTGTCGAGCGCCTCGGCGATCGTTCCCGCCGAAGTCCGAAGCGCCTCAATATCCGCCGAGGAGAGCTCCAGCTCGGGGATCGCGATCACGCCGGCGCGCCCGAGAGTGGCCGGAACGGACATGTACACGTCTGAGACGCCGTATTGACCATCCAAATACACACAGCTCGAAAGAGTGTCCCCCGAGTCGTCCAAGATCGCCTCGACCATACGCACCACCGAGATGGCGGGCGCATAGAAAGCGCTGCCCGTCTTGAGCAGGGCTACGACCTCAGCTCCTCCGAAGACCGTACGCGATACGAGCGCCTCGATTTCCTCGGCGGGAAGAATGTCGGTCAACCGCTTGCCACCCACAAAAGAGTGCGCTGGCAGAGGGACCATCGCATCACCGTGAGCGCCACAGGCCATCGCCTCGACATCCCCGACCGACACGCCGAGCTTCTCGGAGATCGCGAACGCGAAACGCGCCGAGTCCAGCACCCCACCCATGCCGAAGAAACGCTCCGAGGGCAGTCCCGTAACCTGTCGCGCCAGATACACCATCACATCGAGTGGATTGGTCACGCAGATGAAGATGGCATCCGGAGACGCGGCATAGGCCTTCTCAAATACCGAGCGCACGATCGCAGAGTTGGCCGCGAGCAAGTCGTCACGCGTCATGCCCGGCTTGCGGGGCAGCCCGGCGGTCACCACGACGATATCGGAGCCCGCAGTGTCCGCGTAGTCATTGGTGCCCACCACGCGCGGGCCGAATCGCTCGACGGAGCGGCTGTGCATCATGTCCAAAGCCTTGCCCTGCGGCAGGCCTTCGGCGACGTCCACCAAAACGACGTCGGCGATGTTCTTTGTCAGCAGTGCGAAAGCCGCGGTCGCGCCGACCTGACCGGCACCGACCACGGTCACCTTTGGAAACTTCATGCGATTCTGCCTCCCGAGTCCCTTTATGAACGCGACGGCCCGAGACTTGGGGGCCGTCGTGAGTTATCTCGAAAGGATTCTACCACTGTGGCTGCTCGCGCCGGGCGTTCAGCCGTCGGATGGATACTCGGTATCCAAGTGCCTTCCTTGATGGTTCGCCAGCCGCTGGGCTAGGATTGTCGGCAGGCTGGGAAGCGGATCGCGCGGTACGGGTTGCGGCACCGGGATTCCGACCGTAGCCTCGATGACGTCCGAGCCGCTCATAGCCTCGCCAAGCACCTCGCCAAGAAGCACGATCATGCTACCGCCATGACCCGGCTCACCCGGCAAAGCGCCGTCATCCTCGACCACTAGCACGAGACCAGCGACCGAATCGGACAGCGCGATGGCGAACTCCAAGACCGCCTCGGCCTGAAGCTCTGACTCGCTTCGCGGCATGAGCACCAACACGTCGGTACCTTCAAGCGCCAGTGAACGAAGCAGATCAAGATCGAGTACGTCGTCGCCCTCAAGCACGGTCACCGAGCCGAGCTGCTCGATGCCCAAAGGCACGGGAGCCCCGCTCTGAAACACCAGATCGATCCCGGCGGGCGGCTCGACGACAGCAGCAGAAGCGCCACGCTGAATGATCGCGATTCTCATCGAGCACCTCCTGCAGCAAGCGGGCATACTTAAAGTTCATGCCCCGCTGGGCGTCGTGCCTGACATCATCTGCACCTTGGCCTGCGCGCCTTGACTACTCGTCGCCTGAGGGCTTCCTTGTCGCCGTCTTGGCTGGCTTCCTTGTCGCCGT